>JAISRV010000120.1 GCA_031273445.1 Candidatus Adiutrix sp.
TTCAACCGCCGTTTCGACCTTGCCACTATGCTCACAAGGTTGGCCTATGTCGCATTAAGAACTGAGCCCTTGCCCTTCCACCTTCTAAAACAGGGCTTATCTTAATTAGTAATCAGGTAGTTTAATATATTATTAATAGCGCGAATTTACGACTTGAGACAATATAAGAGGTACGAACCGTGGCAGACGACAAATTGCCTGATCTCCCAACCCCTGATGAACAGAGCGGCGATCCGAATCAGAAAGCCGATCTCCGGTTGGAATCAGCCGCCGGGGCTTCCGCCTACGTGGAATCAGCCGCCGAGTCCGGCGAGATGAATCTTGGCGACTTGGACGGCCCGCCGCCTAACATGACCGCCGCCCCCCACCTGGCCCGCCATGAGACGCCGCCGGCAGGCTTTGCCATGCCTGCCGACGCGGGCCCAAGCGACTCCGACAGCCCCGACTTTCCACAGGCCGCGTTGGCGAAAGAGTCCGCCTCAAGCGGGCGGGCCGGAGCAAAAGCCGATAAAATATCTGTCGTTTACAGTTGCTTGAGCGGCGTCTTCAAATGGCTGCGGCAAATTTTCCGATCAATCCCCCCAGCGGAGGATGTTTTTGACCAAATTCTCTTTTCTCTGGGGCTCCAGCGCAAACCCGCCAGCATGCTCAAACGGGCCAATTCTCTGGCCAGAAAAGGCCGCCTGGCGGAAGCCGTCAAGTGGTATCGCGACCTTCTGCTTTTAAGACCCCTTTCCATAGCCGCCTATGACGGCCTGGGCCGAGCTTATTTTCGCATGGGCCTGGGCGAAGAGGCTAATCGTGAATTCACCATTGCCGACAATCTTGAGCGGATTTTGCACAACCGCGACGATATCGACGCCGCGACCGCCCTGGCCCAGGCTTTTCTTGACCGCAAGCAAGCCAAGATGTCCGTCTCCCTGATCGAGCCTGTGCTGGTGGCCCACTTTTATACTCCCAATAACAGCAACCTCTTAAAAACCATGGGCCGGGTTTACGCTGAACTGCGGGCTAACAAAAAAATGTTTCAAGTCTATCAGGCCGGGCTGGCTCAATATCCGGAGGATTATGAGTTTCATATTTTAAAGGGCAACGCGGAAATGAAGATGGGCAACAGCGCAGAAGGCGAAAAGCTCGTCCGCTGGGGCCAGTTGATGAAGCGCCTCAAAGAGGCGCCCAAAGACGCCAACGCCAGAATGGCTATGGGGGAAATGTGCCTTAAAGAAGGAAAAACCAACGAAGGGCTCGCCTTTTTGCGCGAAGCGGCCTCCCTCCTTCCGGAAAACGCCGGCATTCGCTGGCGTCTGTTCAATCTGTATCAAAAACAGGGCAATTACGACGATTCACTAAAATATTTCCTGGAAGTCGTGGAGCTGGAGCCGGGCAATGAAGACCTGCAGTATCGCCTGGCCGAATTCTATCGCCGCCACCGCCATCGCGAAGAGGCCCTGGCCATTTACAGGGCGCTGGCCGACAAGCACCCGCGCGACCCGAAACCTCACGCTCTTTTGGGGGATCTTCTGACGGAAACAGGCAGTTTCGAGGAAGGTCAGACCATGAAAGAACTGGCCGTCACTCTTGAGTGCGGTCTTAAAGCCAACCCCGATCACCGTGAAACAGTGCGTTTTATGAAATATCTGTTCAGCATCGGCGACTACCGGGAAGGCATGGCATGGCTCGACCGCGGCCTGACCAAATGGCCGTATCACGGCGAGTTAGTTTTGACTAAAGTCAGGCTGTTATATAATGAGTTCCGCTATAAAGACGCGGTGATTCTTTTAAAGAGGCTTATTTCGGTAAAACCGGATGTAGCCGAGCCCCATATCTGGATCGCCATGTGCTACCAGCGCCTCGGCGACAACATGGCCGCCCTGGCCGAAGGCCAGTTGTCCACTAGGCTGGCGCCCAAAAGCTACACCGCCCACAAGGTTCTGGGCGACGTGCTGAAGGAGCAGAAAAAACTAAGCCAAGCCAACGCGGCCTATGAAGTGGCGGAGATGATGCGCCAGGGACATCTCAACAAGTAGAGGCCGTTATGACCACCAAGGGCGGGACATTGACCACACGCGGTCTTATAAAACATTTACGGGAAAAAAACCCGGAGATGCCGCTTGAACTTCTCGCCGCCGCGCAAGCAGAGATAATACGTTCCTTCGCCGAAGCGATGGCGGCCGGACGCCCGGTAATCATGCGGGGCTTCGGGCGGCTGTGGACTAGGCGTTACCATCGCTCGGCGCGAAAACGCTTGGGCGTGCTCTTCCGCCCCAGCCCGAAGCTTTTGAAACGCCTCAATAAAATTCCAATCCGCCCCGATAGCCGGAGCTGACTGTCGCTTCTGCCCCAGAGCCCAAAGCTTTTAAAACGCCTCAAACCTTATAAAAATCCAGATCAGGCTCAACCGGCTCAAGAACCAGATCAATCAGATAAGAAATAAAAGACGTGAACGACAGCCCGTATGTTTTGGCCATCTTCGGTAGAAGGCTGCCGGAGGTCATGCCGGGCAAGGTATTGGTTTCCAGAATAAAAGGCCGGCCGTCCACAAGAATAAAATCAGTGCGCGACAGTCCACGGCAACCCAGGGCCAGATGCGCGGCCACAGCCAGGCGCGAAATATCGGCCGCCGCCGAGACCGTGAGATCGGCCGGGCATATTTCTTCAGACTGCCCCGGTTCGTATTTGGCGGAATAATCAAAAAACTGATGGCCCTCGGCGGGGATTATTTCAATAATGGGCAGAGCGGTCGTCTTGAGGTTGCCGACCACACCGCAGGTAAACTCTCGCCCGGGCAGATATTCCTCAAGCATGGCCGCGCCGTCCAAGCTGAAAACTTCATCCAGAGCCGCGCTCAACGCGCCTTCGTCCCGGACGATGCTTAAGCCCACGGAAGAGCCTTGACGCAAAGGTTTGACCACCACCGGGGCCCCCAACATATCCATAGCCCGCCGGGCCTCGTCGGCCAGACCGCCGCCTGCCGTCCGTTTGTCCAACACCAGGTCTCTGGCCACCGGAAGGCCGGCCTCGCGATATATCTTTTTAGCGACGTTTTTGTCGATGGCCATGGCGCTGGCCAGAACTCCGCTCCCGATATAGGGGAGACCGGCCAGTTCGCAAAACCCTTGGATTGTCCCGTCTTCGCCGTAGGCGCCGTGCAGGGCCAGAAAAGCCAGGTCCAGGCGTGGAGCGTGATCAAGCAGGAGGGACAAATCTTTGACCGGGTCGTAAACGGCGACATTAAAGCGGTCACGGTCAATATGGGCCATAATTTCGCCGCCGGAAGCCAAGGAAACTTCCCTTTCCTTTGATTTTCCGCCCATTAAAAGGGCAATATGCCGTTTAGCCGACATCTGTTTTCTCCTTCCCTGCGAATAATCCGGCTTATAAAAAAATCGAAGCCCCTACCGCGGCGAGAAACGACTTGACCGCCGTTTTCGCCCTCAAGGGCTTCGATCTGCTCGGGGAAGCTTTCATTGGCGCAACGCCCCCTTGGGACCTGACTGAAACGCGTCAGGCGGCCTTTCGCGCGGCATCCATCTGCCTGGAAAGGCGGGCAATGCGGCGGGCGCTGTTGCGGCGGTGCAACGTCCCCTTTGAAGCGGCCCTGAAGAGAGCGCTCATGGCCTTGCGCAGGACCTCGGCCGCCGCTCCGGCCTCGCCGCCGACGGCGTCACGGGCGCTTTTAACGGCGTTTTTGACTCTGGTTTTGTTCATGCGATTGCGGAGCCGCCGAGTTTCGCTCTGGCGGGCCCTTTTAAGAGCTGATTTATGATTGGCCAAGAGAGCCCCCTTCTGTTATAAATAATCTGCTTACGGCCGATGAGGCCTTGCCGCCGGTGCGGCCGTTTATATTCTAGCCGAGAGGATGCGTTTTTCATGTGCCGGGCTTTTCCGGCCTGACGCTTCCGTCGAATCAGATTCAAGTCAAAATGATATTATATTACGCGCAAGAAAGTTGTCAACCCTAAAAAATGAAGGAAAGAAGTAAAATCGCCCGCGCCGCCTCCATAGTGAGCGCCTCCACTCTGCTCTCGCGTCTGGCTGGGCTGGCGCGCGACCAAGTTACGGCCTATTTTTTCGGGTCGTCTTTTGTGGCCGACGCCTTCTTCATGGCCTTTCGCATTCCCAACCTTTTGCGCCGTCTCCTGGCGGAAGGCGCCCTGACCGTCGCCTTCGTCCCGGTCTTCACGGAAACCCGCGAAAAAGACGGAAAAGCGGCGGCCGGAGAGCTCTTCCGCAATATGTTCGGCCTTCTGGCCCTGGTTCTAACCGCGGTCTGCGCTCTGGGCCTGATTTTCGCCCCGCAGATAGTCGCGGTCATGGCCCCCGGCTTCAAAGGCAACGCCGAACAATTCCAATTGACTATCTTTCTTACGCGCGTATTGTTCCCCTATATTTTCTTCATGGGCCTGTGCGCCGTCTTCATGGGGGCGCTCAATTCCGCCGGCCGTTTCGCGGCGCCGGCCCTGGGGCCGTTTGTGTGCAACCTGGCCATGATTCTCGCCGCCGCCGTTTTGAGCCCCCGACTTCAAAGGCCCATCCTGGGGCTGGCCATCGGAGCTCTGGCCGGGGGCGCCCTGCAGTTGGCTATTCAGCTGCCGAGTCTGGCTCGGGCCGGGTTGCCGCTGGCGCCGGGCGCAAACTTCCGTTCCCCGGCCATAAAGAAAATATTGCTTCTGATGGGGCCGGCCGCCTTGGGCGCGGCGGTCTATCAACTGTCGGTGTTCATAAACAGCATCCTGGCCTCCAAGCTCCCTGAAGGCAGCGTCTCCCTGCTTTATTACGCCGACCGTCTCATGCAGTTTCCGCTCGGCATTTTCACTATGGCCATCGGTTCAGCCGCCCTGCCCGCCCTGGCCCGTCAAAGCGCCCAGGGCGACCGGGCCGGCTTTATCGACAGCGCCCGCTTCGCTCTGGGGCTTTCGTTTTTCATCACCATACCGGCCGCCGTCGGGCTCTCCGTGCTGGCCGAACCCCTGGTGACCTTTCTTTTTCAGCGCGGCAGTTTCAGCGCCCAAAGCGCCCTGGGCACAGCCGCGGCTCTCCAGGCCTTCGCTCTCGGCCTCCCCTTTCTCTCCGGCGCCGGCATTTTGGCCCGAATTTTCTACAGCCGCGCCGACACCAAGACGCCAGCCAAAGCGGCGGCCATATGCCTTATGGCCGGAACGCTTATGGCCTTCCTTCTAATGCATCCGTTTAAACATGTGGGGCTGGCCCTGGCCAGTTCGCTGGCCAGCCTTATGAATTTCTGCTGGCTGGCCGGCCTTTTGTTGATCAGGGAGAAGGATTTTCCCGCCCTGGCCCTGTTAAAAGAAACCGCAGTCATAAGCCTGGCCGCGCTTTTGATGGGCGCGGCGGCAAGCCCGCTGGGCCGATGGGCCATGGGCGCGGCCGATTTCTGGACACAGACCTTAAGAACTTTGACGACCGTGGCGACCGGGGTTCTGGTTTACGCGCTTTTAGCGGCGGCCTTTAAAACGCCTTACCTGAAGCCGCTGGTCAAAAGACTGAGACGCGGGGCGGCCGCAGGCGGCAAAAAATAAACCTGATCAGGACTTTTGAGAAACTCGGTGCGGAGACTCCAGCTCAACTTGAAAAACTGCGTATAGATTATACCAGACGTGTCCAAAATAAAATAATAGTTTAAAAAAGAACCCTCCGGTTGGTATAATGGTAGTTGCAAGACACCATTAAACGGCCGTAAGGCCCAACCGGAGGTAAAGTCATGTTAGCACCGATGAGCATGTTTGCGCAACTGCTTTCGTTGATAGTGTCAAGAAGCGCCCGGGCGCCGGGCGCAGCCCAGGGCAATCGCTTCTTATGCGGCCTCATGTCAAGTAAAAAACGATTGCCCTGGGGCGCAGCCGCCGAATTTTTAATTGGCAAAAATTACTGCTTTTGATAATCTCAGCGATAAGAGAGCCCGGATGTAATGCCGACTCTCCGGCAAGATCGACCTTATCTTGATGGAACAATAGAGGGCTGCACAGTGAAAATAGGACCGAAAGATGAATAGGGGCGCCTCTACCCGGTCGGTGGCGTACACCTGCCTTTTCGGATACTATGACGCCCTTATGGAGCCAGTCGGCCCCAATCGGGAAAACATCGACTTCATCTGTTTTACCGACCGCGACGATCTGGTTTCAGAAGGTTGGCAAATCCGGCGCATCGATTCCATGTTTCTGGGGCGCGTCCGGGGCAGCCGGCTGGCCAAACTGGCCCCGCACAGGTATCTGGCCGAATATGAACAATCCATATATATGGACAACAGCGTCTCTCTGCTGCGGGATCCGTCCGACATCCTGGAAGCCGGCCTGGCCGACGGCTCCGCCTTCGCCTGTTTTGAACACCATGTGCGGGACTGCCTCTATCAGGAGGCGGAAGAAGTGATCTATTACAGCATGGACGATGAGATCAGGGTCCGCGAGCAAGTTGATTTTTACCGCCGGAACAACTGGCCGGAACACGCCGGCCTCTTTTCCGGCAACTTTCTTCTGCGCCGCCACAACCAGCCGGAGGCGGCGCGCTTTGGGGAAATGTGGCTGAGCCACGTTCTGCGATACTCCAACCGCGATCAACTGTCCCTGCCTTTCTGCGCCGACCGCTGCGGTCTTCGGATCAAAATCCTGAAAGAAGGCCGTAGCGGCCAAACTCCCTTTTTTATATGGGATACGAAAAAAGTGCGCCGCCTGCCGCCAGGTTTTGACGGGGACGAGTTTTTATGGCTCAACCCCGATCTGGCCTCAAAGGGAGTGGACCCTGAAAAATACATGCACGACCAGGGCTTCCGCGAAGGCCGGCCCTACCTGCATCACCGCCCTCTGATGCTGGACATGATGGCCAACAGGCATAAAAGCGGAAAGGGGCGCCTCCGCTTCGGCCGCCGCTATTACACCCGTATTTATCACCCCTTGCTATGGCCGCTGAGAAATAAAACCTTCAACCTGGCGGAACTCGCTTCGCCGGATGAAGCCGCTTCGGCGGAGGGCTTGTGGCGGGATTTTTTTCCCACGGCCGTCGTCAAGATTCTGAAAACCGCCCCATCAATGCCGGTTGATGAAATTGTCGCCGCCCTGGACGCTTTGGGTAATTATCGGGTGATAATCGTCAATGCGGCCCTGCCGGGTCTGGCCGGATTGATAAGCCTGATTCTGCGTCGCCTGGAGCCGGGCGGCTTCTTTTTCATAGAGGACGTCGCCGCTGCGCTCCGTCTGGAGCTCATCGCCTTGGCCGGCAGTCAGGCGGAACTGAAGTTTTATGATGCAATGGATTACAAAATGCCGGATTACGGCGCCGACGCTCTGGCCGTCATCAGAAAGTGACTCATGGAAAAATATTTGAAAGATTTCTGGCTGGAGCGGCAGCGGTATTATAAGGAAATCCGCCAGCGCTGCCTCCCCTTCGGCGATCTGGTTTCCGATCGATGGGAGAAGGCGCGCCTGTTGGGCTTTGGCGATAAAACCAGCATTTATGACAGCGCCCTGGTTTTGGGCGACGTGAAAGTGGGCCAATCCACCTGGATCGGGCCGGGGGTGATTCTGGACGGAGCGGCCGCGCCTCTGCGCATCGGCTCATATTGCAGCATTTCGGCCGGAGCGCATATTTATACCCATGATTCCGTCCGGTGGGCTCTCACCGGGGGGCGGGCCCCTTTCCGTCAGGGGCCGGTCACTGTTGGCGACAACGTATATATAGGCCCCCATTCCGTCATCACCCAAGGCATCGCCATCGGCGAAAAGGTTATTGTCGGGGCGCAAAGTCTGGTTATGTCCTCCATCCCCCCTCTTTCAGCGGCCTGGGGGCAGCCGGCCAGAGTGAGGGGCCGGATAAAGTTCAGCGAAGACGGCTGCGACTACGATATTGAATATGAAGCCGACGAAGATCAGGATTCAGGAGGCTTTCCTGGCCGCCACGGTGAAGCCTGATTCCTGCTCATTGAAACGCTCTATAGTCAGGGCCGAGTCGCGGCACCACTGCATCACCTCTTCTTTGCTTTGCCGATGGCAGTTAAGCGGGCGAAACCAGTCAAAATTAATATGGTTCAGCTCTTCCAAATCCCAATCAGGCTGATAGTGCATTTTACAGAAATACCAGTAAATAAGGCGCTGCAATGGAATCCGCCCGGCGGGAATTCCCAGTAAGTCAACGGCTTCAGGCACCTCGACCTCCACATCGAGATCGCCTAAAGCCTGCCCCAGCCGGCTCAGAGGCCTGAGAGCCTCCCAGGCCTGACTATCGTCCAAAGGCCGAAGGCGATCTCTGATAAAGTCATCAGTAAATTCGCGGGCCGGGCCTTTGCGGCGATAGACGTAAAACATGAAACAACCCCCCGGCCGCAATAAGCCGCTCAAATATTTCAGGGCCCCGGCCACAGAATCGGTGTGATGTAAAACCCCTTCAGACAAAATAACATCGAAAGTCGGGCCGCTGAAGGGCAGCTTCATCAAATCAGCCTGAATAAATTCGCCCGGCAGGCCGTCAGAGGCAAAACGACTCTTGGCCACATCCACCGCCCCGGAAATATCCACCCCCAGATAGCGCACCCGCCGCAACCGTTCGCCCAAAAGAAGCGAGGCCGACATGCCCGCTCCGCAGCCGGCGTCCAGGACCAGCGCGTCATCAAAAAAATAGCTGTTCAGCTGGTCAAGATCATTATCCAGGTAACGTTCCCGCAGCCATTGCCCGACCGTCTCCAGGAATCTGGGGTTATCATACGATTGCCGCCTATGCCACTTATAGGCGAATGATTGCCCGGTCTGATCCTGGGCCGGGGAATAAAGCCCGTTTTGGCGCCAGATCCCGTCATTGAAGGTGAAGCGCCCTGCCCTGGTTTCAATTTGCGCGCCGTTTTCAAAATCTGTGAAGCCCAATTTTTCATGCCAAAACATAAAGACCCGCCCCTATCGATTCATCATGGTTTAATTAAAACACCGGCTGAAAAAGTGAACCGGGCCTGCCCAGAATGGTAGAAAGCGACGGATTAAAGTCCGCCGCTTTTTCCGTCTATGCTTTCCGGGGCTGACGGGCCCTCGGCGCCCTGGCCGGAGGATACAAAGACGTTCCCTGGCAACCGGCGCAAAAACGACAAGCTTGTAAGGCCGGGGAGGCATAATAATTCAAAATACTCATCAACGTCAACAGGCGGTCATCTTGATTTTCCGGCTTAAGCGCCCGAAAATCAAGGGCGTCTATAGACATATCATTTTTGATCAAACCGGCTTTTCTGATAAAATAAGATTTATCGCAACTGTAAAAAAAGCCGTCGCTAAAAATTGCAGCTTGGACAGGACAAGCCGCAAAATGCCTCATCAGTCCCTTGGGGCCGGACTCGCGCAAAGCCGCGCGGGATTCATCGGAGAGATAAAAATCATACCACGGCGCGTCGGCAATGGAAACCACAATGCCATAATCATCCAAATTTTTCTTCAGCCGTTCAAAAGTGCGGCCGTAGCCGGGTATCCCCGCTTCAGAATAGTCGCTAATCCTGATTTCCACGCCATAGGCGGCGCATCTGTCCAGGATGCCCTTGCCTGGGATCATGGTACCGTTGGTGTTGATGCAGACGGCGGCGCATTTGTGAAAGTGGCGGTCATGCAGATAATCCAGAAACTGCGGCAACTCCTTGTGCATCAGGGCTTCTCCTCCGCTGATATACAGGACCGAAACGAAGTTGACCATTGAAAACAACAGGTCCATATCCTCTTGCAGCAATTCCAGCGGCCTGTCGCCCTCTTTAAGCGTCAGTTTCGGGATCAGCGCCGCGCAATAATCGCAGGCCAGAGAACAACGATCGGTAATGTGAAGTCCCATACTCCACATGGTCAATCTCTGGGCGTGCTTGTAATAGGTCCAAAGTGACCAGAAGACGCTAACCTTGATAAAATTTTCTTTCTCTTTCAGACCGAAAGCCTGCAGTTGTTCCCGCACGTTATTGTAATCGCTGGTCAGCACAACCAGTTTACTATCAAGAGGAAGATTCTTTATCGCTTCAGGAGAAAGAATGTTAAAGCCCATGATCTTCTGGCCCCACAGGGCCGGATTGTTGTCAAAAACGCCTTTTAAAGAAAAGCTGGCATCATATATTTTAAATATTGGCGCACGAAAATAAAGCATCTTTGACAGGCCAAAACCGTAAACAGCATCGTTCTCAATGGCCTGGCCCCATGAATCCAGCCATTTCAGGCTCTCTTCTTTTGTCAATCCGCGCAGCATAAATCCTCCTTTGGCTTGTTGATAGGCGGCAATTTTTTAGGTCAGGCGTAAGCTTTTAATAAAAAGCGCCTGAATGTTTTGGCCTTTTGCTTAATAGTTGTATAACAAAAAAATGAGGTCGCCGGACAAAACTAAAAAAATATCAAATACCGCAATATATTGCTTCTTCCTCCTGACTGACCGACAATAATACGATGACAAACAGCATAGACGATGCCTTGGCGAAGCATGAGAGGAAGCATTTTCCAAAGAAAACGGACTGCCAGAATCAGGCCTATGACCAGAAAAACCAAAACGGCGATATTATTGTTCACAACAGTCCCCGATCATTTTGTGAAGGGGACAAAGGAAAATACTGGCGGGAGGAACGGCAAAACCGTGCCGGTCTTAAAAAAAGCTCATTATATGGCGATGTTTTGAGAGAGAGAGAGAGAGAGAGAGAGAGAGAGAGAGAGAGAGCAAGAGCTGGGCCAGCTCGAGGCTGAAAAGGGCTTCAGTCAACTTTATTTTTTCTCTCAACATGAGCTTGACCTAGCAGGAAAATGAAATTAATGAAATTGGGGCTGGGCGCCTTTCTTAAGGGCTGTATCAATGATTACCTGAGCATTTTAACATTAAGGCGCCCGAACCGCCAAGAGCTTTTTAATGACTTACGATCCAGGTTCACAATCCATGCGCGGCAGTGCTTGCATAACGCTCCGATATGCGAAGACCGGCTAAATCGACAAGAAGCGGCGCGGGTCAATATTCAGAGCCGCGGCCAGTTTGCGGGCGTTAGCTTTGCCGATCGGCCGCCGCCCATTTTCCATTTCAGAAATATGGCGGCGGGGAATGCCGGTGCGCTCGGAAAGTTCTTCCTGGGTCAGGTCTTCACGATAGCGAGCGCCGGCCAGTATCTGGCCGGGCAATTTGGCCGGGTCGCTAAAGCGACGGGATTCACGCCAGGGGATGGAATCGCCGGATTTGGCGTTTATGCCGTCAACAGTTTCAAAGCCCAGCTTGCGCATGGCCTCCAAAGCCGCGCCAAGCATGGCCTTCGGCCCGGCAATGGTCAGGCTGACCTGATCGTCAGTATGGAGCTTTTTCATGGGTTCCGACATAAACCGCCTCCACAAGCTTAACGCCGATTTCCGTTTCTTCCCAAACAGCCACATAAGTTGGATGACCCTTTTTCAGATGGCAATGGTGACGCCGGCCGTCCAGGCGCTATAATTGGGCCAGTCGCCGCGCACCGGGCCTCCAGCCTCGATGTCGGACATCAGTAAGGCCAGAGCATTTACAATAAGTTTAGGCATCCGCTCCATGGACTTGTCGGCTTTTCGCGACAGCTTGACAATCCACAGGTTTTTGGGCATATCAGCTCTTAGTGTACTATTTTTTAGTGCGTTGTCAAGACCTGTCGATCTGTTTGTCGCGGCAAGTCGCAATGACGTGCAAAACAGCGCCTTTAACATGATAGATTATGACCTCAAAAATGCAAAACCCTCCAGTGAATCGGCCATGTTTATCACTGCCGGGCCAACTCCAGAAAAGCCTTTTCCAATTCAGGCTTGTCGGCCAGTTGAAGAGCCTTGACGCCCCCGGCCTCAATAAGGGCCGCCACAATCTCCCGGACTGTTTCCTCGGGCATATTCGCGCCATACAAATAGGTCAGCCGGGCCGGCTCGCGCAGCCAGCTTTCGGGCGCGTCTCCGTTTATCAGGCGGGCGTATTTAGCGGCCACAATGGCTGGTCGGCAATGGCTTTCAACATAACGGCGGGCCTTTAGGCCCAGGTCCAGCCTGAATTGCCGGTCGACGATCATTTTGTCGACCGCCTGTTCCATATCCTCAGGGCGAACATAGAGTGACGGGGGGATGTCTTCGCTATCCAGCCATTTGGCCACCTGATCGACAAAGTATCCGCCCACCACGGCGGGTTTGCCGAAAAAGGCGGCCTCGGTGGCCAAACCGGCCAAAGGGGTATCCGCATAGGCCTGGTCAATGACGAAGTCGCATTCAGCCAGACGCTTTAAGACCACCTCGTTGGGCTGCCCGCTGATTTCAATGTATTCCAGATCGCGCCCTTTTTCTTTCAGCCTGGCCGCCAGCGCCCGGATCAATTCAGTGCCCTTGCCGGCCTTTGACGGGGCGTGAAGAATTTTCGTCCCCACGCCCCGAATGGGGCGGCAATGCTCCGGGCCGGTCGGCCCGCCTGGCGCGCTCACCCGGCGGGGCAGCCCCATCAGGGCCCCGTGGATGAACCGGCGCTCATTGAAATAGGCCTGCGGAGGCCAGTTGACAATATAATCAGCGTATTTTTCGGCCCAGGACAGTTTGGCTTTTTGCTCGGCCGTGATTTTTATCAGGGCCTGAATATCTTTTTCCAACAGATAGGGGTTGCGGGCCCCGTTCAGATAAGGGGGCCGGGCATCGCCGCCGACATAGACGAAGATTATCTTTTTCCCAAAGAACTTCAATATTGGGAGGTCGCGCCATTTTTTTGAAAAAGTTCGATTGAAATAGAAAATAAAAGCGTCATATTTAAAAAGACAGATTGAAAAAAGAAGGCCGAGAGCCGTTTTGGTCAGGCCCTTCCAAAGCCGCCGGCGGGCCTGATCATTGGCGGCATAGGCGGCCGACCAGTTCCGGTGGGCTTTTTTCACAAACCTTATCAGGGGGCCGTCTGTGGTTTCCTCATACTCAAAGCGATGGGCGAAGGGGCTGACGAAATCGCAATCATAGCCTATCTCCCGGAACCCGCGACACAAATCGGAGGCATTGCCGGCTATCTCCTCCATACCGATGAAAACCCGTTTTTTCACATCCAATCCTTCCTCGCCATTTCGCATTGTGATGTTCACAATATAATCAATATGTTGCAAAATATGCCCCGACAGGCTCCTAGGGTAAAAATTCCTTCAGCCAATGTTCGAAACTCAAAAACGACCAGATTAAAAGACGGCGGTTGCAGCGGCTCGACAGGTGCTCGTCCATCAGCCCGGTCACGGTCTCGTAATCAAAATATTCATAAATGCGGGCGGATTTTTTATAAAGAGCGTTTTTAACGTAATCAATGCTCTCGCCCTTGAACCATGAGGCGTCCGGCGCGGAAAAACCCTGTTTGACGGCCTGCGAAACTTTTTCCGGCACAAAACGGGCCGCCGCCTTCCTTAAAATCAACTTGCCGTCGTTCGTCTGTTCAAAAAACGTTCTCTTTTTGGGCCGGGGGTCGTTTTCGTCAAGGCGTTCCACCGCCTGAAGGTTGCGCAGCTTAAAGCGCACCGGCAGGCTTTGGGCGAAATCAACCAGATCATTGTCCAGAAAAGGGACGCGCGTCTCCAGCCCGTGGGCCATGCTCAGCTTGTCCTCAACCGTTAAAACTCCGTGCAGAAAGGTTTTGGCCTCGAAATAGAGGCAATGGTTTATATAATCTTCCGGCCGGCTGACTTTTGCGGGCGCGCCGGAAAAGACGCTTTTAAAAATATCCCGCGTCCAGACCTGATCGACCTCCCTCCGGATCGGCCCGAACATTTTCCTAAGAGCGGCATCGGGGGCCAGACGCTGCCAGAAAAGATAATAATTATCTATGAAGTCGTTGAAGTCGCGGCTTTGGGCCGCCCGATAGTAACGCCAGGGGTAGCCGGCGAATAATTCGTCGCCGCCCACCCCGGAAAGAACCACCCGGACAAACCTGGAAGCCAGGTAGGCGGCGAAATAATTGGGATAGCTCTGCCCCACCCGCGGCTCCTCAATGCAGCGGGCCAGGGTCGGCAGAACGCGCTCCATGTCCCCGGCTTTCAGCACCATTTCATAGTGCTCGGTGCGAAACAGATAAGACATGTATTCAGCCTTGGCCCGCTCGTCAAAATTCAATTCCAGGCCGCTGGCCGAATTCAAATCGCAGCCGCAGGTGAAACTTTTCATATACGGCTTCCGCCCGGCGGCGATGGCGGTGACGGACCCGGAATCAAGGCCGCCGCTGAGATAGGCCCCGATCTCGACGTCGCCGGTCAACTGCCGGCTGACCGCCTGGCGCAGAAGGCGATCAAGCTCTTCCAGGCAATCGCCCTGATCCATGGCCCCGTTTTCCTGAAAACAGAAATCCCAGTAAGGGCGCGGCTTCAGGACGGGCTGATCAGCCGATATCACGGCCCAGTGCCCGGCCGGAAACATATGCACGTCTTTCAACAAAGTTTTGCTGGTAAAAAAATTCTGAAAGGTGAAATATTCTAAAAGGGCCTCATAGTCCAGCCGCCGCGTCAGGGCCGGATGGGCCAGAAGGGCTTTTTGCTCCGAGCCGAAAATAAAACTGCGCCCGACAAAGGCGTAATACAGGGGCTTGACGCCATAGCGATCTCTGGCCAGGAACATCTCCCGGCGGGCGCGGTCCCAGACGGCCAGGCCGAACATGCCGTTGAAGCGCTCCAGGCATTGCGGGCCCCAGACCTGGTAGGCATAAAGCGCGGCTTCGGTATCGGCGCGCGAAGCGAACCGGCAACCCCGGCTCTCCAAATCTGTTCTGAGTTCGCGGTAGTTGTATATCTCGCCGTTATAGGAGATGGTGAAGCGCCCGTCGGGCGTGCTCATGGGCTGGCTGCCGGCCGACGACAAATCGACGATGGCCAGCCGCCGGTGGCCGAGCCCCATGGCCCCGTCGAGGAAAACGCCCTCGCCGTCCGGCCCCCGGTGGGCCAGGGCCCTGGTCATGGCCCGCGCCTCGGCCTGGGAAGCGGGCCGGCCATCGAGATTCAATATTCCGCAGACCCCGCACATTTACAGGCTCTTGAGAGCGTCGACCACCCGCTGGTAATCGTTTGGGGTCATTTGGTTGTGCAGGGGCAGGGCCAGGGTCTGGGCGGCCAAAAGGGCCGCGTTGGGGAAATCGGCCTCCTTCAGGCCATATTTGCGGCGATAATAGCCCAATTGATGGATGGCGTGGGTGCCGGCCCGGCAGCCGACGCCGCCCTGGTGCAGGCGGGCCATGATCTCATCGCGCCCGGCGGGGGCCAAACCCGGCCTGACGAAGGTTACGAAGGACTGCCAGGAATGCTCGAACCCTTCCGGCGCCGAGGGTGTTTTCAGCCAGACCAGCCCGGCCAGTTCCCGCTGATACCAAAGCGCCCAGGAGCGCCGCTCGGCAATGAAGCCGTCCAGCCGGGCAAGCTGGACCAGACCCAGGGCCCCCTGCAGGTCGGTCAGACGGTAGTTGTAGCCCAGCTCATCAAAGTCGCTCATCAAATACGGCTGGTCGGCCAGATGGCGGCGCTCTTCCGACCAGCCGGCGCCGTGGCTGCGCAAACAAGCCATGCGGGCGGCCAGGGCCTCATTGTCGGTGGTGCACATGCCCCCTTCGCCGGTAGTGATGATCTTGCGGGGGTGAAAGGAAAAACAGCCCACATCGGCCAGACCGCCCGCCGGGCGGCCCCGATAGCCCGCGCCCGAGGCGCAGGCGGCATCCTCGATTATTTTCAGGCCGTATTCCCGGGCCACGGCCATGATGGGTTCCATATCGGCGGTCAGACCAAAGAGGTGGACGACAATGGCCGCGACCGCCGGAGTTTTTTCAGCCGCCAGACGGGCGGCCGTCCGGCGGAAGCCTTCCGGATCGATATTATAGCCGTCCAGGCCGCTGTCGCAGAAAACCGGCCTGGCCCCGCAGTATTCCACCGCGTTGGCCGTGGCGACCCAGGTGAAGGAAGGGACGATCACCCGGTCGCCCGGGGCGAGACCCAGGGCGGCCAAAGCCAGATGCAGGGCCGTAGTGCAGGAGCTGACGCCCAGGGCCCGGGCCACCTGATGGCGCGCGGCGAAGGCGGCTTCAAATTCCTTGACCCGCGGCCCCTGGGTCAGCCAGCCATCAGCCAGCGGCCGGCCCAGGGCCAGCCACTCCTCCCGACCCATCGAGGGGGCGGCTATTTGAATGTATTCATTGCCCCCATTGGGGCCTAGCGCCGCCGAGGGGCCATTTAGCCGGAGTTGGTCGTCCGGGTCATGGCCGGCCCCGGGCCGGCAATCAGGGTCGATTGCAAAGCCCTGATTGGCAATGCACGAATTTTTATCCTCACTGACCTTCATTTCGAGCCCTTTCATAAAGACGGCCCAAAAAACCATCTTCCTCATAATACATGCGCCAGTGGTCGCAGTGAAGGCAGGCCGAGCCGGGCGCGGGCTCGCCGGCCCGGTCAGCCCGGCGCAGTTCCTCATAAGCCGCCGAGAGCCAGACCTCCCGAACGCTTTGATGATTAAGGTCGCCCAAATTCATCTCGTTTCGCCAATCATGGTTGCAGAGGGCGGCCTGACCGTTAAAGTAAACCACCATGTCATTATAAAGCTTTAAACAGGGCTGCCGCCGGAGGGGCTGATTGTGGTCGGCGGCGGCAGAAATCTGTTCTCGGACGACAGGCCCCGGCCAGACCGCCTTTCGGCGGAGCATCGCCCCATTGGGGGCGGCGAACAAGCCCTGAGCCAGGCTCCCGGGGCGCCCGTCGGCGCTGTGCTCCACATAGACGCGGACCCGGTCGACCCTGGTTCGCCAAAAGCTTATAAACTCTTCCATCCGCCCGCGATAGGCGGCCACATCCACGCTGGAAACCTGAACTTCCGGCGTCGGCAGACCCTTGGCCCGGCGGCGGTCGACCAAGCTGATAAACCTCAGCGCATTATCGACGGCAAGTTCCAAATCGCCGCCTGTGCGGTTTTGGTGATATATTTCCGGATCGAGACAATCAAGGCTGAAGGAAATAAAATCCAGCCCGCCGCCGGCCAGGGCCTCCGCGACGGGCGCGGTCAGCGCCAGGCCGTTGGAAGCCAGCTGAACCGGTCTCAAGCCCTGTTCCCTGGCCAGCCCGACCATATCTAAAAGCCCCGGATGCAGAAGGGACTCGCCGCGAAAAAACAGAACCAGCCCCACCGGCCCATATCCGGCGGCCTCAGCGATAATCCGACGGTAAAGGCCCATATCCATGTCGCCCTGCTCCATCGGGCCTATCTGCCGGGGACAGAAAGAACATAAGAGGTTGCAGCGGTTGGTGGGTTCCAGGGTCAGCCGCCGGGGAAAATCCGGCCTTTGGGTCAAGGGCATGGATGAGCGCAATTTATCAACCCCTCTTTTCGAGTCGGACGACGCCCCGAATGGAGGGGCATTACCTTATCAGGCAATCTCAGTTTATCGCAAGGCGTCGCGATTGTATGCCCCGTCGCAAGGCGGTCTGGCTGGGGCCTGTCGTCCGAGAACAGATTTCCGTCGCCGCCAATCAAGGGGTCTCCAGCTTCACGCCGTGATGCATCAGGCGGTTAAAATTGTAGGCGATTTCAAAGATATCAACCAGGCGGCCGGGATAATGCTTTCTGAGCCGCTTTGACAGCCGGACAAAGGCCGGGTAATCCAACTGACGAGTCCAGACTGTCGGCAGCAGGCTGAAGACATCTCGCAGCGCCGATTCTTCGGCTGTTTCCGGCCCGGCCCGGAAGGCGCCAATGTTCGGCAGGGCGATATTCGCCAGATGTTTCAAGTAAAACAGGCTGGTTTCATCATAAAAATCGGCTTCAGGAAGCGCGGCCGGATAAAATTTTTCAGCTTTAACCGCTGAAAAAAGCTGTTTGCAGCAATACGTCTGGTTGCTGTTTCGCCTTTCAGCCCTTAGCAGGCGGTCGGGAATCTCCAGGTTCAAATCGTGCAGAACGAACACGCAGCCATCGGCGGCATAGGGGAGGATCGACAAAAAGTCCAGAACCTCGCCAG
>JAISRV010000136.1 GCA_031273445.1 Candidatus Adiutrix sp.
CCGGAATTAGTCAGAATCGCCGTGTTGATCCCGATGACTTCGCCGTCAATATTCAGAAGGGGGCCGCCGGAGTTGCCGGGGTTGATGGAGGCGTCGGTCTGGAGATAGTCGTCGTAGGCCCCTCTTATGCCGGAGATCGCGCGGCGCTCGCGGGCGGAAATAATGCCGGCGGTGACGGAATGCTCCATTTGCATGGGGCTGCCTATGGCCACGACCCAGTCGCCGACTTTAACGGCGTCGGAATCGCCCATGGCCAGATAGGGGTAGACGCCTTCCTTTTTCAGCTTGATCAGGGCCAGATCGGTCTTGGGGTCGCGGCCGACGATGTCGGCGTGAATCTCCTCGCCTTCAGCCAGTTTTACCGTGATGTCCTCCGCGCCTTCGACCACGTGGTTATTGGTGACGATATAGCCCGCGGGGTCGAAGATGAAGCCGCTGCCGAGCGACTGGGCTTTACGGTCTCCGCCGCCGCGCGGGCCGAAAAAGAACTCGAAGAAAGGATCCTGCCGGCCGAAGGGGTCGGTCATACGAGGGTTCTGATTGGTTTTGATGACTTTGACGGCGGAAATATTGACCACCGCCGGCCCGACTTTTTCCACCATCGGCGCGAAAGAAGGCATGGCGGCCAGGGCGCGCGTGTCCGCCTGGCCGGAAGCGGCGCCGGACTGGGCCCAGGCCGGCGGAGCGGCCAAAGCCGCCGCCAGCATGGCGACGGCGAGAGTTTTTTTTATGCTCATCCGTATATCCTCCACATTAACATTTATTAAATTACGCTCCGAAAATTAAACTCCGCTAAGCGCGGGCCTGGACGAATTTCAGACGCAGGTCGTAAAGCAGCGTTTCCAGTAGAGACGCTTCCTCCGCCTGTAGGTTGCCGCGGGTTTTGTCTTGCAAAATGGCCAAAAGGTCGATGGTGTGCTGGGCCGCCGGAAGGTTCGGAGGCGTGGGCGGGGCGCCGGGCTCGGGGTTTTCTCCCAGATGCATAAGCGCCGAGGTGGCCAAGCCGATCAGAAGGCCGGCGAAACTGGCCGGGGGAAGGCCCGCGGAGGAAACGCCGGCCCCTCCGGCGCCCCGCGCCCCGCCGGGCTTTGTTTCGCCGGCGGCCGTCGGCTTTGCGGAGGCTTCCGCTTCTTCCCGAATCTCCCCTTCTTTGGAAAACAAACGTTTATCATTCACGGTGAATTCTTCAGGCATGGCTAAACCTCATAATATTTGCCGCCGCGCTGGGCTTGAAAGATCCTTCGGCCAAAATTCGCATTCTTATATATTTTAATACAGCCTCCCCCTTAACGCAAGCGCGGCGAACCGGCTCGGCGCTTAAACCTGATCAGGTCAACCGCATCATATGAAATGCTGTGAGGGGCTTTTGGTCGAGTCGCCGATGGGAGCGCTTCATTTGTAAATTTCGCGCCTATTCCCGATTTTAACCACGACGATGCAAATTTTTTCGTCTTCAATGCGGCGCAAGATACGGTAATCACCTGCTCGGTAACGCCACAAGCCGGCTAGAGTCGGCCCTACGAGGGCTTTTCCTGCGTCTCGCGGGTTTTCCATGGGGCGCAAGCGCTGATGCAGAAATTTCAATATTCGTTTCGCTTCCGTTGCGCCAAGCTTCGCCAGGTCTTTTCGCGCTTCCGGCGATAACTCAATATTCCAGGTCATATTCTTTCATCACGTCTTCAAGCGGCATCGCCTTTTCTCCGCTGGCCTTGAAGCGCAAATAGGCGGCTTCGGCCATATACGCATCTTCCAGGTCTTCCAGGTGCGTAAGAATGGCTTCCTTGGCGTAATAGCTCTTGGTGCGGCCAGTGGCCTTCGCCAAGGCCTCAAGACGGCTTTCGATTTCTTCCGGCAATCGTAGGGCTAGCATTATTTTTTATCCTTTACTGCTATACATATATAGCATAAAGGCGTTTTACGAGCAACGACGTAAATCTCGCGTATCGGCTTTACGGCGAATATCCGCGAGGAGATGAAGCGTCCGGCGGCCGCGCGGCCTGGGGCGCCGGTTATTTCGTCAGGGGGATGGTCATTGAGAATTTCAGGTCGTGTTCGTCCTGAAAGGCGTTAAGGAAGCCGTTCCAGCTGGGGAGGCCTGTCCTGTTGTCGTAATTGGTGAAATGGAGGGCGAAGACGGCGCCTTTCAGGAAGCCTTCCGGCACGGCATAGGACAGATCAAGGCCGAAAGCCGTTTCCTTGAGCCGGGCGGGGTAGTCACGGGCCTGGCCTCCCCAGCCGTGGGCGCCGGAAACCGCGGCCCTAACGCCGGTCAGGCCCAGGTCGTCCAGCGAGCGGCCGATTTTTATGAAAACGGCTTTTTCCTCATGGTGGTTCCAGTCGGAACGCAGGTCCCACCAGGGTTCGTAAGCGCCGTTGGCCCCGCCATAGCGGCTGATCAGGCGGTAGGCGAAATAGCCCGCGTTTTCTGGGTTTTTGTTGGGGGCCCGGGTGTAGGTGAAATCCAGGTTAAAGGACCAGGGACCCCGGTCGTAACGCGCGGCCAGATACTGTTGGAGGGCGGTGGAGCTGAAATTGTCGTTGCCCGTGCCGGCGGGGTTGTCCAGGTCGTCCATCAGGTAAGTCTGCCAGGTCAGGTACAGCCGGTCGCCGCCCTGCGGGAGGGCGTATTTGGCTTTGAAGTGAGCGTTCCAAAGGTAATGTTCGGATTCGCCGTAGGCTGCTTCCAGGCTAAGAGCCTCGTTCAATTCGTAACGCGCCCCGAAGGACCACAATTGGCTGACGTCGGTTTGGCCGTCGTTTTTTTTGAACTTGTAGACCTCATTAAACCAGGGCGCTTTGTATTGATTGGCCCAGGTCAGGGCCAGGGCCAGGCGGCCGAGGTTCAGGCCCGCTTCGGCGCCCTGATAAGAGCCGGGCAGAAACGACCAGTTGACGCCCATGACGCCGGGGCCGCTAGGCTGGAAGTAGCCGGCTCTGGCCCAGAGCGGCCCGGCCTTGAATTTGACGGCCGCCTTATAGACGGAAGCCGCGTTTTTGGCTTTTTTCTTCGACCAGTCCGGCTGCCAGGGGTCGCGGTCCGGGAAAAAATTCATCTCGTGGTGGGGGTCGCCTTCGTTGTAAAAGTCATAGCCGCCGAAAACGCCGAAATCCAGGCCCAGACGCCCGGCCAGGAAACCTGATTCAAAATCCAGGGCCAACAGGCTGGAGGCGTGGCTGAGGTTCGTCTCGAAATGGTCCGTGTTCAGGTCATAGCGATCGCGGTAACGCTGGAAGTAATGCCAGGAGGCTTTGAAGGCGGCGTCGCGCCAAAATGGCGAAGCGTCAGCCCGCCGGCCCCCCGGGCCGGGGCCGGATTTTTCGTCGTCGGCCCAGACCGTCAGGGCTGGAATCAGACAAAAAACGAACATAAACGCGAGAAAAAAACGCCTCTTTCTATCCATTCGCGCCTCCGCCGGCTATGGAGTTTGATCATTTTTTGAATAAACGTAAACCAGCCCGTCCAGGTTATGGACATTGCGGAGCGTTTCCGGCGTCGCCGAGAGAATGCCCCGTTCCAGAAAGCCGAGCAACTGGCCGGCCAAGCCCATGTCCGCGAGGGAGGGGAGATGCGTCGCCCGCTGGTTTTCCAGGGAAACGGCCTGCCCTGGGGCGTTGGGCCGGGGACAGGAGGCTGTTTTCAAAACCGAAGCGAAGTCCACGGGCTGGGCCGTTTTTTCCGAAGCTTTGGCGTCTCTTGCTCCCGTGAGCGCTGGTGGAGGCGTAAACTGGTATATTTTCATGGGCGCCCGCCTTTCCAGAAATGTGTCAACGCGCTCGCCCCCCCCCGGTTTCGGGGGCTGGCGCATTAGTCAAGAGCCGAGGCCGAGGCTTTGTTGAGCCCAGGCTTTCAAATAGCTTATCGGGACGCTTGATTTGAAACTTGAGTTTTTTTTCAGCTAAACCTGAAGTTTTTTCTATGCGGCTACATCAGCAGCTCTATGGTGTAGGCGAATTTTCGTCTCATCGCTCATTTGTTCCGCTCGTTACGCCTTTTTGTTTCATCGCTCATTTGTTCCGTTCATTACGCCCCGCCATTTTAAGCGCTGACAGCCGGCAGTTCTCAAAGTAAGCTAATATTTTTAAAAAGCGGTCGCCCCCGAAGAGGGGCGACGGAGCGAAGCGACCGGTTGACATGCCTAAAAGGCTCCTCGCCAGGCAAAAATCACATTTTTTGCCTGGCTGCGGGCAGCCCCGCCAAGCCGAACATTTATATTTATTCGATTCCCAAACTGACGAAACAGGGCCTTTTGACGGTGAAGGCCGCCGTCTGGCGCTGCCCGTCCAGGTCGAAGCTTATGATCAGCGGCAAAGGGTAGAGCGAGGGCGGCAGGTTTTCGGCCAGGCCTGGGATTTCCGCCCCGTCTTCAAAGGGGTTTTTGATGACGGACGGCTGGAAGGCCGGGCCGTCCGGCGAAGTTATGGCCAGGTTTTCCGCCCCGTCCGGAGCGATAATGGTCAGGGGGCCCTGGCCGGGAATTTCGTTGACCCAGCCGACGGGGTCGACGCGGCCGAGGCGGAGCACCTCTTTAAGCTGGCGGCGGTCCTGGTTCAATTCGGCGTAATCATCCTGGGCCTGCCAGGCTTCCCCGTCGCCTTCAAAGGGTTCCCCTTCGAAGAACAGGCCCTTGTAGAGGACATGGCCGGTGTTGAGGTCCGTCATGGTTCCCCGGCCGTGCAGCTCTCCTCCGCGCCAGTCCCCCTCACGGCGTATCTGAACCCCGCCTTCGGGGAGCGGGGCGTAAAGGGAATAGACGCCGCGGCCCTCCATCTGGTCATATGAAAAGCCGCCTTCGTAATGGACGACGCCCCCGGTCAGCCCGTCGGCGGCAATATAGCGGCCGTGGCCGTGCCATAGGCCGTTTTTTAAGTCGCCTTCATAGCGCTGCAGCAATTGATCTTCGTCCATATATTTGACGAGGAGCGTCCCCTGGCCGTCGATCAGGTCGTAGTCGCGGCCGTCAATTCCCCTGACGGTTTTGACGGGGCCGGTCCAGATGAAGTTGAAAGGGCGGTCATAGCCGTGAAAGAGGCCGGCCGCGCCGCTGTGGTTGACGAAATATCCGCTTTCCGGCCAGCCGGCTTCACATACGGCCGGGCCCGCGTTCAATATGTCTTTTTCCTCCTGCGTCGGCGTCAGGGCCTGGCGCAGCTCGGCCAGCCGGGCCTTTAGGGCTTCTTCCTCGGCGGCGGAAAGCGTGGGCGCGGCCGCCTCCTCTTGGCGGCTTCGGACTTCTTCACGCGGTTGATCTTCACAGCCGCCGGAAAGGGCTATGGCGGCGGAGGCCAGGAGGACCAACATCAGAACGGGCGGTTTTTTCATGCTTGCTCCATTTTAAGAAAAGCGGCGTAAGCGCGAACCGTCATCCACAGGTCGGCTTTGGAGGAAATTTCAAATGGAGAATGCATGGATATCACCGGCGGGCCGCAATCGACGATATTCATGCCGTAAGCGGCCAAATGGAGCGCTTCTGTGCCGCCGCCGCCTTCTTCCTGCTTCCCCAGAAGCGAACTCTGCCAAACAACATTTTCGCGCGCGAAAATCGCCCGCACCCGGGCCATATATTCCGCCCCGGCT
>JAISRV010000147.1 GCA_031273445.1 Candidatus Adiutrix sp.
AGCCGGGGCGAAGGCCGGGTCTTGCTTCAGGGCGGCGCGGAAATGGCGAGGGGCTTCGTCAGGGCGGCCGAGTTCCTCGGCCAGGCGGCCAAGCTGATAATGAACTTCCGGCGCGCGGCTGCCGTATTCCAGGGCCATTTTCAAGTGCCTCTCCGATTCGCTGAAGTCGCCCATGTTGAACAAAAGGCGCCCCAAACGCTGCCGGTAAAGGCTATTGGTCGGGTCGATTTCCACGCTTTTCTGAAACAGCGAACGGGCCACTTCAAAGTCGCCGGCCAGATCGACGAACAGGGCGCCTAAGGAAGACAGGGCGTAGGCGTCGTTGGGCGCGGCTTTGACGGCTTTTTTGAAAGCGGCCAGGGCGCCGTGGTTGTCGTGGGCCAAAAGCTTGGCCTCGCCCAGCAGGCGAAAGACCGCGGGACGGCTGTCTGACAATCCCGCGGCCCTGGTCAGGGCCGGCAGGGCCCGGTCGAGATGCCCCAGTTCCAGGGCGGTTTTCCCCAGGTGAAAAAGCGTTTCAAAGTTGTCAGGCGCCAATTCCGCGGCCCGCGACAGGGTTTCTTCGGCTTCGGTCATGCGGCCGGCCAAAAGGTAGGTGTAACCGCGGTTGTAGTGGGCCATCATGTTGACCGGGTCGCGTGTCAGGATTTCGTCGAAGGCGGCGAGGGCGCGGGTGAAATTGCCCAGACGGCCGTGACAGACGCCCAGGCTGTTCAACAGATTCAGGTGATCCGGCGCCAGTTTCAAGCCGCGCTCGTATTCCTCCAGGGCCCCGCTGTAGTCGCCGCCTTCGAAGAGATGGTCGCCGCTGATGTTGAGGGACAGCGGACCAAAGACGGCGGCCTGCCCATGGCCGGAAAACGAGGCTTCGTTAAGGGCTTTTACGGCGTCGTCCGGCAACGTCGCGGGCGTACTGGCGGGATTGGGGCTGAAGACCAGCCCCAGCGAGACCGGGCCGGCCTCGCGCATTTCTTCGCAGAGACGCAGCGCCGGGGGTTTTATGTCGCTCTGGGAGGCGCCCGGCCAGGCCAGGGCCATGGTATGTGTTCCCCAGCGGGCCATGACGGAGGCTTTGGGAAAGGCGGCGGCCGATTTTTCAAAAATGTAGTTTAGGCGTTTATCCAGCTCCTCACGGCCCAGGAGGGACAGGGTTTTATCATAGCCGTCCAGGCGGATCAAGGCCAGGGCCAGCGGTTTGTCTGATGGCTCAAGGCGGGCGATGAATTCTTCGGGGTCGGCCAGAGCCTCAAGAAAACAGGTTGAAGACGGCCGCCAGGCGGCCGCGAATTCGCTTTCATCTTCCCGCTTCAGGCGTGAGAAGCTCAGGCGGTCGCCGGCGACTATGCGGCTGGAGGAGCAAGAAGCTGTAATATGGCCGATAGAGTAGCTGTCGTCCGTTTCAAAAATTGTTATTTCACCCTTGTAGACTGGTTCGGCGCCTGGTTTGACGCGCGGCGCTTCCACCAGGAACACCTGCCCGCCGGCCGCGCCGGTGGCCCGACCCAGATTTATGACCACTCGGTCAAGGGGGAGCACCTGCGCCACTTGGCCGTAATGTTTCATCAGGTCTTCGAAGGCTACGGCGGCCACGGGAGAATGACCCTGGCGAGCGTAGAAAAGGGCCGTGGTCGCTTTTTCGAAGAGCGCGGCGGCCTGTTCCGGCGGCGCGGCCCGCGCGGCTTCGGAATCGTTTTTCAGCGAGTCGGGCCAGACGGCCCAGGCCGCCGCCAGGCGTGATCGGGGGTGATTGGCGCGATAAGCGCCCAGCGCTTCTTCCATCTTCCGACGCAGGCCGCTTGGCGCGCCCTGCAGAATCAAGGCGATGCGGCACGTGGCCACGCGGGCCGGACGGCGGATGGCCATGACGCGTTCAACGGCGGCGGCCAGGCCCGCCAGGTCTGGCGAAAGGTCAGCCCGCCCATCCGCGGGGCGCGCCTCCAGCAACAGCAGGGTCAAGGAGGCCTGGTCGCCGCCGTACATGCTGAGGGCCTTCGGGCCTTGGGACGGAGACAGTTTTCTGATGGCCCGCACCAGGGCGCCGTTGAAATAATCACGGCTGAAGAGGCCGGTTTCACGGTCGGTCAGGCGCGCTTTACGGAGCCGCAGTTTATCCAGCGCCAGCGTGATTAGGCCGGGCAGGAGTTGCCGAACCTCCGGGGGCAGGAGGGAACCGTGCGGCAGGGCGCCTGAAATCCAGCCCAGAGGCCGGCCCCGATGCTCAAGCGGAAAAACGACGACCGCCTCATCGGGCTCCGGCTGGCCGTGCTCCGGCCCTCCGGCGGAAACGCGCCAGCCGAGGCCGGGCAAGAGGGCGGCCATGTCTTTTTCCAGCTGGTTGCCGAAGCTACGTATGTCGGCCGGCGTCAAGCGCGGTTCACGACGATTTTTAAACATGTTTTTACCGTACAGGCAATTTTAGTGATTTAGACGCAGCCTTCAGGTTTAGGGAGGCCGGCCATTTTGCAGGCGCCTTTGCCGGGACCGGAGGGAAAGAGTTCATAGATGTATTTTAGTTTGAAGCCAGTGACCCGGGACAGAATGCGAACCATGGGGGCCAGGCCGTTTTCCCGGTAGTATTCCCGCAACATATCAATGACGGCCCGGTGATCTTCAGTTATCTCGTCGATGTCTTCCTGAAGGCGGACATGATCCACCCATTCTGGGCCCCACATCTCCATATCGGTCAGAAAACCTTCGTCGTTCACCGGGAAAGTCTTGCCTTGATGCTCAACGATCGGCATTTCGACACTCCATTACTGGCCGGCTCTCCCTGACGGAGAAGGCCGTTTTTCTTAACTTTGTCATTATTATAAAATGACGGCCCCGATGTCAAGCGAGGAACGGCAACCACAGCAGTTCCGGGTGTAGGCGAATTTTTGTCTCATCGCTCATTTGTTCCGTTCGCTAGGTCCCGCCGTTTCAGGGGCTGACAGCCTGCGGGTTCTCCTGGTTGACCCGCCTAAAAGGCCCCTCGCTGGGCAAAAATCACATTTTTTGCCCAGCTGCGACCCAGTCACTCAAGCCGATCATTTTCAAACTCGCGCGCCAAGCAAAAATCACGCTTTTTGCTTGGCGAGGGCCAGCCCCGACAAGCCTACAAGCCAAAATAAATCGCGGCGGCGGCAAAAAACGAATATGCGCTTGAGAACTATGGATGCTCCTGTTATTATGAAACGGATTATTAATTTTAGGCTTATCGGCGACGGCTGCATAAAATAAACTTGGGCGATTTTAATAAGCGGCCGCGGCCTGCGGTCAGGGGGACGGCGGAGATGCTTCAGACGTTTAAAAATATTCCCGGGCGCATCAGCCGGGCCTTCGTCTATTCCGCCCAGGGCTTGAAGAGCGCCTTGCTCAAGGAAGAATCGTTGCGGCTTGAAGCGGCCGCCTTCGTCATCCTCGCGGTCGTATTGCTGATTGTCCCCTGGCCCTGGTGGAAG
This sequence comes from Candidatus Adiutrix sp., assembly GCA_031273445.1. Classification (GTDB taxonomy): domain Bacteria; phylum Desulfobacterota; class Desulfarculia; order Adiutricales; family Adiutricaceae; genus Adiutrix. The sequence goes on from JAISRV010000147.1 coordinate 3,441, forward strand.
AAGCTGGCCCTGGCTTCCATTTTCGTGCTTATTCCCCTGTGCGAGCTCTTTAATTCCGCCATAGAAGATATCTGCGACCTCGTCTCCCCCGATTACGACCTGCACGTCAAAAACGCCAAAGACAAAGGCTCGGCCGCCGTGCTTCTGGCCATCATCATCAACGTGCTGGC
>JAISRV010000178.1 GCA_031273445.1 Candidatus Adiutrix sp.
CTGATTCCGTCCCGGCCGGCCTTCATCGTCGGTTCCGGCCCTAGTCTGGATCAAAGCGCGCCTCTGCTGAAAAACATCGGCGACAGAGGCGTGATTCTGGCCGCCGCCTCGTCTCTCAAACCGCTTCTGGCCTACGGCGTTTCGCCTGATGTAGTGCTGACGCTGGAATCTTCCGACACCAGCGGCTACCTGGAACTCTCCCCTGAAGAGAGGCTGGTCCTGGGCCAGGAGACCGTTCTGGCCCTGGCTTCCAGCGTCCACCCGGCCCACTTCAAGGTCAGGGGCTTCCATCAGGCCGTCTTTCATCTCACGGCCGGCGAGGCCCAGACCTTCGGTTGCGGCCTCTTCCTGCCCCAGGGCGGCAACGCCGGCAGCGCCGCCTTCGCCCTGGCCTACTGCTGGGGTCTCGACCCCCTGATTCTGGTGGCCCAGGATCAGGCTTACGCCAACGGACGCCTGCATGCCGGCGGAACCCCGGGCACGGCCCAGGACGGTTCCCGCGGCGACATCGCCATACGCGGGCTCGGCGACTCCAGGGTGACGACCGACAGCGGTCTTTTAGCTTCATTGAACTGGTTCGCCGAAGCCGCCAAAACCATCAGGCGCCGGCCCTCGCCCCCGGCCCTCTTCAACGCCGCCGCCGCCGGCGCCGTCATACCGGGTTTCAGCCAGACGGATTTAGGGGCCCTGACGGCTTCGTTGGCTCCGGCGCCCTCAAAACTGAATCTGGCCCGGGCCCTGGCCAAATCGCCGCCGGCTTCGAAAGAAGAAATACAGGACGACCTCGCGCAGATGGCCGGTCTGATCAACACCCTGAGGCGGCTGGCCAGGATGGATCATAAAAAAGCCTTTGCCGAGATAAGGGAAATCGGCGCGATAAGCAAATTCCTGGCCCAGATTCTGGCCGGCGCCGCCGCGGCCGACAGCCGCGGCGAACTGCTCGGCGCGCTCGACAAGGCCGACGGCCTCATGTCCCTGATGCTGTCGTCGTTTCAATAAGATGGATAAATCATGGCTTCCCTGGAAAATACGGCCAGCCTGGGTCTGGCCATGATCATGAAAAACGAGGCCCTGAACCTGCCCAAGAGTCTGGCCCCCGTGGCCGGCCTGTTCGACGAGATAGTGGCGGTCGACACCGGCTCTTCGGATCAGAGCCGCGAAACAGCCCGGGCTCTGGGGGCCAGGGTGCTTGATTTCGAATGGGTTCACGATTTTTCCGCCGCCCGCAACTTCGGTCTCCAGGCGGCGACGACCGACTTCATCATGTGGCTTGACGCCGACAACAGCATCAGCCCGGCCGGTTTGTCCGAATTGAGAAGTCATCTGCGAAAGAAGGCGGAGATCGTCATTCTGGCCACGGAAGTGGTCATCCCCCAGGGCGACAGGCTGTGGCAGAAACGCGTCTTCCCCAATCATCCCGAAGCCCGCTTTGAAGGCCGCGTTCATGAACAGCTGGTCCACCCGGCCCACTGGGCGACCGTGCCCGCTGAAGCCGAGATTTTGCATTGGGGCTATGCGGATCCGGCCGCGGCCCGGAAAAAAGGCGAGCGCAACCTGGAACTGCTTCTTAATTGCGGCCAGACCAGCGCCGGAGAATTCTACTGTCTCTATCAGACCGGGCGCACCCTTTTCAACCTGCGCCGTTACGAGGAGGCGCGGCTCTGGCTGACCCGGGCGGTCGCGGCCGAAACGGACAACCGCCCGCTCATGGGTCACGCTTTTATTCTTCTCTCGCAAACCCAGGGACGCCTGGGGCTTCACGACGAGGCCGAAAAGACCATACGCCGCCTGGTGGCCCTGGCGCCGGGCTACGGCCCGGGGCATTATCAGCTGGGGAGACTTCTCTATGACGCGGGGAAACACGCCGAAGCGGGGGAATATCTGGAAACGGCCCTGATTTTAGGCCCCGGCGATCAGATTTGGGGCGCCAGCCAGAAAATGTGCGGTTTCCGCGCGGCCTTTCTCCTGGGGCGCATCTGGGCCGGCCAGGGGCGCCTTCAGCCGGCCCGCCAGGCCTTCGGGCTGGCCCGCGCCATCGACCCGCAAAATCCCGAGCCGGATTTTGCCCTGGCCGAAGCGGCCCTGGCCGAAGGCGACGCCGCGGAAGCGCGCGCCCGCCTGGAACGCGTTCTGGAACTGGCGCCGGGGCGCCGCCGGGCCGCCGAACTCTACCGGCGGCTGAGTCAATAGTCAATAAAGGAGCGGCAAAATGTCCGGCGGCAAAAAAATAGGCTTTTATACGGCTGGCCCGCCCTTTGAAGGCGACTCTCTGGAACGGGAGGCCCTGGGCGGCAGCGAGACCGCCTTCATCCAGGCGGCCAGGGCCCTGGCCCGGCGCGGCTGCCAGGTCACGGCTTTTAACGGCTGTAAACGCCCCGGCCTCTACCATGGCGTGGCCTACCACGCCTTTGCCGATTCTTTGCCGCTTCTGGCCAGAGAATGCTTTGACGTTTTCGTCGTCAGCCGTTACTGCGCTTTTTTCAATCTGCCCTTTCAGGCCAATCTGAAAGTGCTGTGGAACCATGACACCCTGGACAATCCCAAAGAGCTGCGGGCCGTCCACGATGAAATAGATATTTTCCTGGTGCTGTCCGCCTTTCACCGGGACAATTTTCTCATCCGCCTGCCGCAGCTTGACGACCGCCTGATCGTCACCCGCAACGGCCTGGATTTCAATCTTCTCGACCGCTCCGCCTCGGCCGCGCGTGATCCCCATAAGCTCATATACGCCTCCCGGCCGGAACGCGGCCTGAAAACGCTTCTTGAGGACATCTGGCCCAGGCTTTACCGCTCCAACCCGGACCTGCGTCTGCATATCTGCGGCTATAAGCCGCAACTTGAAAACCTGCCCGACCAGCTGGCCGATCTATACCGCCACATAGACGTATTGATGGAAACGACGCCGGGGCTGACGCTCCTGGGCGGCCTGACCAAAGAGGACTATTACCGGCATCTTTCCGAATCGGCCATGATGCTCTATCCCTCCACCTTTCCTGAAGTCAGCTGCCTGGCCGCGCTGGAGGCCCAGGCTCTCGGCGTTCCCGTTCTGACCTCCGACGCCTTCGCCCTGGCCGAATCGGTGGTCGCCGCCTCCATGAAGGTCGGGGGACGGCCCGGCTCCCCCGGCTACGTCAACGATTATGTGGAAAGAGCCTTAAGCCTTTTGAGGAATCCGGAAACTCTGGCCGGGATCGGGCGGGAGTCGAAAGAAATCATCAGAAGCCGCTATGGCTGGGATCACGTGACCGCGGAGTGGGACAGAATTTTCGATCTCGGCCTGCGCGCCAAAAACAACCGGGAGATTGTCCTGGAAACGAGGCCTGAAGCCAATGACCGGCGCCACTGAACAGGCCTGTGGCCTGCCCGGCCTCTGGCCGGAGCTGGAGGGGCTGACGATCGCCCCCGGAAGCGTCGCCGCTCCCTCCGGCGCCCGGGCCTTCTGGGAACCGGGGCCGGGCGGCGCCCGCGGCTTAAGCCACAGCGAAGGCGGGCGGACGAGACGGCTGACCAGCGCCGTCGACCCCAGGGCGGAGGATCAGGCCCTGACGGCGCGCCTGGCTCTAAAAGCCGATGAAGGAGTTCTTTGCCTGGGCCTGGGCCTGGGCTATCACCTGGAGGAACTGGCCGGACGGCTGGCCCCGGAGACTCCGCTATGGGTCATGGAATCGCGGCCTGAACTGGCCGCGGCCGCCTTTCTGGCGCGGGACCTGAGGTTTCTGCTGCCAAGGCCGGGCTTCAGGCTGTTCATCGGCCCTTTCAAGGGCGCCGCGCCCTGGGCCGCGGGCGACAGGCGCCCGCCGCAAACGCTGATAAGGCCCTCCGTGGCCCGTTTCTTCGCCCACGAATACCCGGCCCTGGGGCCTGAAGCCGGGCCCTCGCGCCCGAGGCCGGCCGGCCGCCGACGGCTGGAAAGAACGCTGATCTGTCAAAGCGGCTATTTTCTGGACCGCGAAATAATGAACGCGAGCCGCGCCATCGGACTGGAAACCGCCGCCTGGAATTTCAAAAGAGAGCTGACCGGGAGCGATAAAAATTTTCAGACCTTTCTGGGGCTGATCAAAAGTTTTCGCCCTGACCTGGTTTTGACGGTCAACCATCTGGGCTTCGACGGCCAGGGCATCCTGGACGATGTCTTCTCCCGTCTCAAACTCCCGGCCGCCTCCTGGTTCGTCGACAGCCCGGCCTTTATTCTGAAAGACCGGCCGCCCGCTCCCAGCCCCTTTGTCTCCGTTTTCAGCTGGGACCGCGACTATCTGCCCTTTCTCAAGAGCCAGGGCTTTGAAAAGGCGCATTACCTGCCCCTGGCCGCCGACGAAAACTTTTTCCGGCCGGCGGCGCGGCCGGCGGCGCCCAGCCGCCGCATCGCCTTCGTCGGCGACACTTTGACCGCGGCCACGGAAAAATACCTTGAAAAACTGGGGCTGGAGCGCGGCGCCTTGGCGGAAACGGACAAGGCCGCCCTCTCTTTTCTGGAGAGGCCCGGCCTCTGGCCCGAGCCGGAAGCGCTCAGCGGACTGGCCGCGATTCTGGGCCTGGCCGAAACCCCCGGAAGGCTCGCCGACCTGGCCGGCCTCGTCACCTGGCGGGCCAGCCGCCTCTACCGGCTGAAAATTCTCAAGGCCCTGCCCGCTTCCGAACTGGCCGTGGCCGGCGACGAAAACTGGCGCGGCCTGTTGAATATTCCGGCCGGGGCCGTCGGGCCGCCCCTGGATTATTACACGGAGCTGTGCCCGTATTACCAGGGCAGCGCGGTCAACCTGAACATCACCAGCGCCCAGATGAAGACCGGCCTGAACCAGCGCGTCTTCGACGTGCCCGCCGCGGGCGGCTTTCTTTTGACCGACAGACGCGCCCAACTGGAAGAACTGTTCGAGCCGGGCCTCGAAGCGGTCGCCTATGACGGCCCGGAAGAAGCCGCCGAACTGGCCGCCTGGTACGCGAAACGCCGGGAACCAAGAGAACGGGTGGCCCGGGCGGCCCGCCGCAAGGTTCTGGCGCGCCATCTCTACCGCTTCCGTCTGGCCGAGTTGGTGGAAACGGTGAGACGCGGCTTGTAGCCTCAGCCACGAATCAGGGGACGACGAAACATGACTGAACGCGTGCTGGTCATACAAATGGCGAAATTAGGCGATTTCATCCAGTCGACGCCGCTTTTGCTGAACATACGCCGCCGCTGGCCGCGGGCCCGTCTCTATCTGGCGGCCGGCGAAAAATCGGTTCTGGAGGCGGCTTCGCTCTCCCCCTTGGTCGATGAAGCCGTCGCCGTTACCGCCGACGGCCCGCCGGCGAACCCGGGCGTCTTCGAAGCCGTCTTCGTCCTCAACAGCCATGTCCGGGCCGCGGGGCTGGCCCTAAAGGCCGATGCGCGGGCCCATTACGGCCCCAGGCTCGTCGGCGGCCGCCTTCAGTACGCCGAAGCGCAGCGCCTGATCATGGCCCTGATGGTCAGGCGCGAACTGGGCCGCCTGAACCTGGCCGACATGTGGCGGCTCTTGTGCCCGGACAGCCGGCCGACGAACCTGATCTGGCCCCGGCCGGAACAAAAAGCCGGCGGCGCGGGCCGGGCCGGGCCGGAGGGCCTGAAAATCGGCTTTCAACTGGGCTGCCGCAACCACCTGCGCCGCTGGCCGGCGGAACGCTTCGCCGACTTCGCGGCCCATTTGACGGCCATGCTGCCCTCGCCGGCCGGTTTCACTCCGGTCATCCTGGGCGGCGCCGACGAGAAATCAATCGGCGCCCGCTTTACCGCCCTGACGGAAGGCCGCGTGAAGAAGCCGCTGAATCTGATGGGCCAAACCGACCTGGCCGCCCTGGGCCAAGCGCTGGCCGGTCTGGACATGCTGATTACGGCCGATACCGGGGTCATGCACCTGGCCGCCGCCGTGGGCACGCCCGTATTGGCTATTTTTTTCGGCCCGGCCTTCGGGCCTGAAACCGGGCCCTACGGCCAGGGCCATATCATCTATCAGACCATGGCCGCCTGCGCCCCCTGCCGTGAAGGGGCCGGCTGCCGCCGCCGCCAGTGTCTGGAAACGCCGGACCCTCTGATCGCGGCCCGTCTGGCCCGGGCGCTTTTGAGGCCGGACGAGCCGCCCGTGCCCCTGCTCCTGCCGCCCCGGCATCGCGTCTGGCGAACTTTCAGCGACGGTTTTGGGCAAAACCTGGCCGTCGAAGGCCAGCCGGAGCTGGACGTCAATGAACTGACGGCCCTGGCCGCCGCTGAAGCCGTAAGAGCCGCGCTCAAGCCGGGCTATATGACCGACCCGGAGGTCTTGCGGCGCGTGCTTAAAGGCTTCCGGAAGGGGCCGGAAGCGCCGGATTCGTCCGCGGCGGCCGCTTTTTGGCGGCAAGTCCTGCCGGCCGCCTTCAAGGACAGCCCGGCCGCGGCCGATAAATTCATTGCGGACGCGACCGCGGCCGCTTCATTGATCATAAAAGAATTTTATGCCTAAGCCGCGGGAAGCCGGACAAAATTGGCCTTTATCTTGCTTAACAAGAAAACAGGCGGAATTTGCCCCTGGCAGCCAGCCGCAACCAAAGAGGGAGGCCCAATATGAACAGCCTGACCGTAGACGGGAACAACTTTAAAACGCAGGAAATAGCCGGCGGCAACCTTGAGGAGATAATCATCTCTCTGATGGAGCACCCGGCGATCGAGAACCGCGTCATCACCAGGGTGCTGGTCAACGGCGCCCATTACAGCGAGGAAGTGCCGCACGCCGCCCTGGAAGTGACCCGCGAAGCCATAGACAGTCTCGAACTGGTCACCCGCACGGCCGAAGACATCAGTCTGCACTTTCTGGAACACGGGCGCTACTATGTCGAAACCCTGCGCCGGGCCCTGCCGAAAATTGTGGAAGAATTCCGCATGGGCGACGAAACTGAAGCCAACGAACACTTTCTGAGCTTTCTGGAGTCACTGCATCTATTGATCAGCGTCCTGGAGCAGTCGAAGACCTCCATGGGCCTGGGCGACGACATCAGGGTTGGCGAACACGGCTCGCTGAATGCCTATCTGGATAAACTCGGCCAGGTGCTGACGACGATGATAGGTCTGCAGGAACAGTCGGACTGGATCTATCTGGCCGACGTGCTGGAATATGAACTGGACGCTTCCCTGACGGATATGATCGAGCTGCTGCCGCTGCTGAAGAAGGCGGGGCACTGACATGACCACGACCGCCTTGGAAAACAACGCCGCCGCGCATGGCCCCGCCGTGCCGCTCAATGAATTGCTGGACGCTTATTCCCAATGCCTGACCATGAGCCGCGACTATGCGGCCGGCTGCCTCAAAAGGGAATACGGCGATGTGGATGTGAACCTGCTGGACGAATTTCTCAGCGCCAGGGCCGACCTCTTCGCCTTTGCCGAAACAAGCCTTCACGCTTTGGAACACAGCCGCGACGAAAACGAGGCCGACGCGGAAACGCGCCGCCTGCTCACCGAAAAAATAATTTCCGTTCTGGAGGAAATGACGGCGGTGGAAAGTCAATTGGCCGACTTCCTTGATTCCAGGCTGCGGGAAATGCGCGCGACCATAGACCTGATGCAGCGGAGTCAGCCGGTTTTTAAACGCTACGGGCAATTGGGCGGCAAAAAAGGCCCCAGGCTGATCGTGGCCCAGGGCTGATTTTGACCCGCCGGGGCCTTGCGCGTTCGATAGCCGGGTCCGTGACGATTCTTCAGCCGCGCGTCACGCCCGGGCCTGATATGACGCTCCGCCCGCCGGCGGCCGGGCTGACCTGTATTCTGACGCCGATGCGCTCCACCAGCGCCGGCACATGGGAAATGACGCCGATGACCTTGCCGTCGTGGCGCAGAGCCGTCAGCGATTCCAGGGCCGTTTCCAGGGTCTCCTCGTCGAGAGCGCCGAAGCCCTCATCCAGAAACAGCGAATCGACCGTTACGTTGCGGCCGTTCATGGCCGCCAGACCCAGGGCCAGGGCCAGACTGACGATGAAGCTTTCGCCGCCGGAGAGGTTTTTCGTCGAACGCGTCTCCCCGGCCTGATAATTGTCGATCACATTCAACTCTAGCGGCTGCTCCCGGTCGCGGATCAAAAGGTAACGGTCGCTCATTTCCCGCAAACGCCGGTTGGCCTGGCCGACCATCATTTCAAAGGTCAGCCCCTGGGCGAAGTTGCGGTATTTTTTGCCGTCGGCCGAGCCGATGAGCTGATGAAGCCTGTTCCAGCGCTCGCATTCCAGCTTGCGTTCTTCCCGCCGGAGGCCGGCGTCGCCGCGCTTTTCCAGGAGCCGCCCATGCTCCGCCAGCCGCAATCCGACGGCGCCCATATGCCTCTGCAATTCCGTTTGTTCCAGAGCCAGCCTGTCCCGGACCTCCCGCAGCGCTTCCGCCGTCTCTTCAGTAGTCCGCCGCGCGCGGGCCTCCGCCAGCCTGGCGGCGTTCTCAAGCCCGCCGGCTTTGAGGACGGCCGCCTCTTCCGCCAGAGCCTTATCCCTGGCGCTCAGCTCTTCCCTTTCGGCGGGCTCGATCAGGGCCTGACCAAATGACTCTTCGTCCGTAAAGCCGGCCTCGGCCAGCGCGGCCGCAAAAGTTTTATTTTGATCCGCCAACTCCGCGGTCAGACGGCCCAGCGCTTTTTGCCCTTCCGCCCGCCGGCGCTCCAGTTCGCCCAAAGCGGCCTCGGCCTTTAAATGTTCATCGCGCTTTTTTTTCACGGCCTCAGCCGCCTCTTTCGCCGCCGCCGTCAGACGTTTTTCCTCGGCCGGCGGTTCTTTGCCCGCGAACAGCCCCCGGCGCTCCCGCTCCAGATCGGCCAGCCGCCGCCGCAGTTCCTGAAGCTCCGCGCCGTAACGGCCCAGTTGCTCGCGATCTTTGACTAAAGCCGCCTCGCGCACGGCCGCCAGACTCTTAAGTTCCCCAAAACGTTCCGACAGCCCGTCCCGGCGCTTGAGGCGCGCCTGGCGCAAATCGCAGCGGCGGCCCAGGTCCGCCTCAACCCGGTCCAGGGCTTCTTCCTCCCAGTCGCCCGCCCCATAGGCGGACAGCCGCGACCTGAGCTCCGCCAGCGCCTGGCCGAGGCGCCGCGACCATTCCAGGGCTTCCTTTTCATCGCGCTCATAGTGAAATTCAGCCTCGCTTTTGGCCAATGAAGCCGCCCGCAGGATATCCTCGGCCCCGGCCAGCCCGGCCTGGGCCTCCTCAAGCGCCCGGCGGGCCAGAGCGTCGGCTTTTTCCCACTCTTCCCCCTTGGCCAGAATAAGCCCCACCCGCTTCAGTTCGTCCGCCAACTCCCGCCGGACCCGGGCCGCGGCCAGGGGCCACTGGCTTTTATCGCCGGCGGCGGCGCCCAGCTTTTCAAATTTGCCGGTCAGGGCCTCGGCCAGCCCGGCCGCCCTGTTTCGGCGCGACTCCGCCTCCGCCGTCAGGCCGGCCATATCGCGGGCGAGCGCCGCCTCTTTCACCTTCCAGTTGGTGATGTCCTCCCGCAGCGCTTTTAAACGCTCCCGGGCCGCCTGGCCTTCGGTTTCAAGTTGATCCGCTTCGGCTGCCGGCTCCGCCGAGCCGGCGTAAGGATGCTCCAGGGCGCCGCACAGGGGGCAGGGGCGGCCCTGAACCAGTTTGGCGCGATGCTCGGCCAGACTCATTCTCCGGCGCTGGAAGGCCAGGTCGTCCTCAAGGCGGGCGACATATTTCTCCAGGTCGGCCAGGTGTTCCGTCTCCCGGGCCAGACGCTCTCTGATTCCAGTCAGTTCCGTCGCCGATTCGGCGGCCTTCTTCCGGCCGGCCGCCTCGGCCGTCTCGGCCGCCGCCAGCTCCGCCATCTCCAGGACGGCCGCTTCGGCCAGGGCCGCCTTCTCCTTCAGAGCCGAAAATTCTTCCCGCCAGGCCTGAACCTCGCGCCCGGCGGCCGAAGCGGACCAGGCGCTCCGCCCGGCTTCCAGGGCCAGACGCATGGCCGCCGCCCGGTCTTTCAGTCCGGCGGCCTCCCCGCTTCTGAGGCTGTAGGCGGCGGCGGCCAGACGCCTGGCCTTTTCAGATGATTCCGCTTTGCGCCGGGCCTCTTCAAGGCCTCCGCGCAAATCGCGCAGGGCGGAAAAGCCGGCCCGCAGAACCGCAAGTTCCCGTATGAGCCGGTCGTCGGCTTCCGTCTCCTCCAGAAGGCGGGTCACGGCCGACAATTCAGCGGCCAGCGCCTCCGCCGCCCCGGCCTGGGCCTGTTTCTCCGCCTCCGCAACTTCCAGGGTTTTTTTCAATTCAGCTTCCGCGACGGCGGCGGCGCGCTCCAGGCCGGCGATCTCCCCGATCCGGCCCTCCAGGCCCCGCGCCGCTTCAAACAGCGGACGGGCGGCCTCCAGCGCAACCCGGCTTTCATCTTCAGCCGCCAGCGCGGCCTTGAAAGCCGCCTCCGCCGAGGCGGCCCGGCGGGCCAGATCGGGGCGCTCCGCCTCCAGCCGCGAAAACTCGCCGCCAAGCCGTTCCCTCTCGCCGCGCGCCCGCGTCAGGCGTTCCCAGGGCACGGCCAGAGGCCGCGCCCGCGCGTCCCGCGCCAGCTTTTCCCGCGACGCGGCAAAGGCGGTCAAGCGGCCGCTCAAGTCAGCGGCCCGCGCTTCCAGGGCCAGGCCTTCTTTTTCCAGGGCCTCGATCCGCGCGCGCCAGTTAAGGGCGGCTTCCGCTTCATCGGCCAGACGCTTTCTTTCCGCCGACAGCTTCTCCAGTTCATCCGCTTCCAGACGCAAACGCCTGGCTTCGTTTTCGTCCAGGGGCGTCAGAGCGGCCATTTCCTTTTCAACGGCGGCCAGATGTTCCTGCGCGGCGTTCCGGCGCTCATGGACGAGGCGGGAAATACGGGTGTAGAGGCCGGAGCCGGTGATGCGTTCCAAAATGGGCGCGCGCTCATCGGGCTCGGCCCTTAGAAAAGCCGCGAAATCGCCCTGGGCCAGAAGCATGGACCGGGTGAAGCGATGGAAGTCCAGACCGGCCGCCTTTTCGACTTCCGCCGCGATCTGACGGGCGGAGGCCGTGATCAGGCGGGAACTTCCGGCCTCGGCTATTTCATGCTTGGGCGGCTGCAGCTCGCCGTCGGGCGCGCGTCTGGCCCGGCGCTGCGACCAGTGGCAGAGATAGCGCCCGAGGCCGGTTTCAAAGACCACCTCCGCGTGGCATTCGCCCGCGCCGCGCGACATGATGTCGTTGCCGCTTTTGTTGACCCTGGGTAAACGGGGCGTCCGGCCGTAGAGGGCCAGGCAGATGGCGTCAAGTATGGTCGTCTTGCCGGCGCCAGTCGGGCCGGTGATGGCGAAAAGCCCGCCGCCCAAAAAGGCGGGCGCGCTGAAATCTATCGACCAGCGCCCTTCCAGGGAATTTAGGTTAGATAAATTTACCTTTAAAATACGCATCTCAGAGCCTTGTCGGGGCTGACCGCGGCCAGGCGAAAAATGTGATTTTTGCCTGGCGGGCGAGTTTATCGGCCTCTCAACCGGTCGCTTCGCTCCGTCGCCTCTCTCCGGGGGCGACTGCTTTTTGAAAATATCCGCCTACACCTGAGAACTGCCGTCGGCCTGGCCGTCGCCTTCCAGCAGGTCGGAAACTATTTCCCGATAGGCCCCCAGGAGCTCCGGGCGGTCTTCTTCCGGAACCTCGTGGGCCTCAAGACAGCGGGCGAAAACATCCATATAATCCATTTCGTCCAGAGACTCCGGGGCGCCTTCCGCGCTGGAAAGCGCGCGGTCGGCCATGGTCTTGTTCCTGACGCGCAGAATTTCCAGCCCGGCGCCGGCCACGGCCTCATCCAGCCGGCCGCGCAGGTCGCCTATGATTTGCGGCCCCGTATATTCTATCTCCAGCCAGGCTTTGGCCCCTTCGTCCTTAAGCCTCTGAAGCCGCGCGCCAATGGCCTCCCAGTCGCCCTTGACGCTTTCCAGGCGCTGGAATACGGGCACGTCCACCAGTTCCGTCTCCAGGCCGGAGGGCGTCAGCTCCAGCAGACAGACGCTCTTGCCGCCCCCGGCTTCGCCGAAACCCATCGCCAGGGGGGCGCCGCTGTAACGGATCCTACGGTCGGAACCGACGGTCTGGGGCAGGTGCAGATGGCCAAGAGCCACATAATCGAACACGGGAGAAAAAATATCGGCCGGGACATGGGCCAGAGAGCCGACGCTCAAATCGCGCACGCCGTCTCCTTCCACCGTGCGGCCGCCGGCGGCGAACAGGTGGCCCATGGCCACAATGGGCAGATGAGGCGGAGTTTCCCCGCCGCCCGGCCGGGCCGGCGCCTCGGCCCGCATCCGCCGGGCCAGGCCGGCCGCCTGTTCATAATGACGGCGGATGCCTTCGGCCATTTTCTTTTCCTTGTCTTCCGCGCTCTCGCCCTCCCGCGCCTCCCTGACCTCGCGCTCGCGCGGGAAGGGCACGGCGCAGACGATCAGGCCGGGCCGGCCGTCGCCGCGCTTCAGCAGCATGACCTCATGGGGATCCTCAAGGCTGCCGACGACGTGTATATTCATGGTTTTCAGCAAAGCGCCGGGAGCGCTTAAAAAAGAAGGGGAGTCGTGGTTGCCGGCGATAATGACCACATGGGCGCAGGCAGGTATTTCCGAAGCCCGGCGCAGAAAATTGTAATACAGCTCCTGGGCGCGGCTGCCGGGCGAACCGGTGTCGAAGATGTCGCCGGAAATGAGCAAAACTTCGACCCGGCGTAGCGCCAGCGTCTCCGCCAGCCAGTCCAGAAAGGAAGCGAACTCGTCATGGCGTCTGCGGCCGCAGAGAGTGCGGCCCAGGTGCCAATCGGAAGTATGCAGAATCATCATGGGGGAGCCGTCCTGAGGCAAGGCGATTTGTCCTTCCGCTTCATTATAGACCCGGCTATTGAACATCGCAACGCCTCCGCGGCAAAAGTATTGTAATTTCTGGTTTTGACGAAATCACGCTTGATATGTTTATTCGACGAGTCAGCAACACAAATGGCGCAAATTGCAAATTGCAAAATACTTGATATTTGCTTGTAAAGGCTATATTATAAAAAAAGTGACACAACAAATATAGTATTTTATAGTTAAACTAAATAAATTAAAGAGAGATGCTATGGTTAAGAAAATGCATGTGCTCATAGCCGCGTCAGAGGTGCGGCCTCTGGCCCAAACCGGCGGACTGGCCGATGTGGCCGGAAGTCTGCCGCTGGCCCTGTCCCGACAAGGCCTGGCGGCTTCCATAATAATGCCGGCTTATCAGACGGTACTTCAAAATCATGGCTCTGCTTTTGAGGAAACCGGGGTTGTTTTCGCCATTGACCAGGCCGGGGAGGAAGCGGCCGGGTCTTTGTTGCGCGGCGAATTGGCGCCGGGTCTGCCGGCCTATCTCATCCGTTGCGATCAATATTTCGACCGGCCGGGATTATACGGCTTTCAAGGCCTTGAACACGCCGACAATACGGAACGTTTTTCTTTTTTCTGCAAAGCCGTCATAAAGGCGCTGCCGCATCTGGATGAGACGCCCGACATTCTTATGGCCAACGATTGGCAAACGGGGCTTTTGGCGCCCCTGTCGCGTCTGGCCGGCCTGGAACGTCCCAGGAACGTCTTCGTCATTCACAATCAGGGCTACCTGGGGCTGGTTCCTCCGGAAAAACGCGATTTTCTGGGTCTGCCGGACTCTTTTCACCGCCTGGACGGGGTGGAGTATTTCGGCCAGAGCAGCCTTCTGAAGGCCGGCATCGTCTACAGCCAGGCCCTGGTCACCGTTTCGCCTTCCTACGCGAAAGAAGTGCAGACGCCCGAAGGCGGCCATGGCCTTGACGGCGCCATGCGGCACCACGCCGCAAAATTCGCCGGCATTCTGAACGGCGTGGACTACGACGTCTGGAACCCGGCCACGGACAGGCATATCGCCGCGACTTACAGTCCCGCCGATATGCGCGGCAAGGCCGAATGCAAAAACGCCCTGTTGGCGGAATTCGGCTTCGATATCCGGGCCGCGGCGGCTAAACCACTGATGGGCATGGTCGGTCGCCTGACCGCGCAAAAAGGCTTCAGCCTGGCGGCTGAAGCGGCCGAGGACATCTTTCGCCTGGGCGTGAACCTGGTCGTCCTGGGGTCGGGCGAAGATTTTTATGAAGACATGGCCAGGGACCTGGCGGCCAGATATCCTGAGAACTGCAAAATTTTCATCGGCTACAACGACGCCCTGGCCCATCGGGTCGTGGCCGGCTCCGATTTGATCTTAATTCCTTCCATGTATGAACCTTGCGGCCTGGTGCAGATGTATGCGCTGAAATATGGTTCGGTGCCGGTGGTGCGAGCCGTCGGGGGCTTGAACGACACCGTGCGCGATTTCGCCGGGGCCAACCCCAGCGGCTTATGGGACACCGGCTTCAAATTTTCTCAGTTCCAGGCCAAGGCCCTGATTCTGGCCGTGCGTCGGGCGGCGGAACTTTACAGCCGCCCCGAGGCCTTCGCCGCCATGATCGCAGCCGGCATGAATGAGGACTTTTCCTGGGACAACTCGGCCAGGGAATACATCCGGATATTTGAAAAAATGCTTTCATGATCCTCAAGGAGCATGCCTTGTCCAACCGCTATCTGGTCATACACGGCCATTTTTATCAACCGCCGCGGGAAAACCCCTGGATTATGGCCATAGAGCCTCAGGATTCCGCCGCCCCTTACGCGGACTGGAATCTGCGCGTCAACCGCGAATGTTATTCTCCAAACACCCAGTCCCGCCTTCTGGACTCTGAAGGGCGCATAAAAAAACTCATCAATAATTACGAATATCTGAGCTTCAATTTCGGCCCCACCCTTCTTTCGTGGATGGAAAAGGCCGACCCGGTCACGTACGGCCGCATCATCAAAGCGGATCGGAAAGCGGCCGAAGCAAGAAACGGCCACGGCCCGGCCCTGGCCCAGGTTTATAACCATATAATAATGCCCCTGGCCAATGATCATGACCGTCTGACCCAAATCCGCTGGGGCCTGACCGACTTTGAAGCCCGTTTCGGCCGCAAACCCGAAGGCATGTGGCTGGCGGAAACCGCGGTCGACCTGGCGACCCTGAAAATGCTTTCCACAGAGGGGCTGAAATTTACCATCCTCTCGCAGACCCAGGCGCGGGCGGTTCGCCGCCCTGGGCCGGAGGCGGGGAAAAAGGCCGGGGCCGCCCCCCAGCCGACAGGCTGGCTTGACGTTTCCGGCGGCCGCATTGACCCGCGTGAGCCTTACCGCGTTTTCTGGGGCGACGGACCGGACGACTTCATTAACGTCTTTTTCTATGACGGCCCGGTCTCGCGCGCCATCGCCTTTGAGAAACTTTTAAACGACGGAACAAATTTGCTGCGCCACATAGAAGCGGCTTTCGGCGAGCCGGATGAAGACGGCGCCCCCCGCCTGGTCAACCTGGCCACTGACGGCGAATCATATGGGCACCATTTCGCTTTCGGCGACATGGCCATAAGCTGGCTCTTCGATCACCTGGAAAAACAGGCCGCCGCCCCCGAGGCCATCAGACTGACCAACTATGGCGAATATCTCTCTATGTTCCCGCCGGTCAGGGAGGCGCGGATATTTGAAAACACCTCGTGGAGCTGCGCCCACGGGCTTGAACGCTGGCGCTCGGACTGCGGCTGCAACACCGGCGGAGGCAACGGAACCTGGAATCAAAAATGGCGCGCCCCCTTGCGTGAAGGCTTCGATTGGCTGCGCGACCAGTTGAGCTTCACTTATGAAGTCAAGGCCGGGCGTTTTTTCAAAGACCCCTGGCAGGCGCGCGACGATTATATCAGAGTGATCATGTCCGATTATGACGATGTCGAGCAGAGACGTTTTCTTGAGCGGCATAAAAAAAAAGAAAGCCTGAGCGAAGAAGAAACGTCCTGCCTCCTGGGACTGTTGGAATCGCAATTGATGAGCCTGTATATGTTCACCAGCTGCGGCTGGTTCTTTGACGACATCTCCGGCCTGGAGCCGGTGCAAAACATGCGTTATGCCCACCGGGCCATTGAGCTGGCCCAACTTTACACCGGCGTGGATCTGGCCTCCGGTTTTTTGGCCTCGTTGGCTGAAATAAAGCCAAACGAAAAAAAATACAAAAATGGCCTGGATGTGTGGCGCTCCAAGGCGGCTACAGGCAATCTGACCGGCCGCGCCGCCGCCGCCCACTGGGCCGCCGCCGTCATACTGGACGCCCGGCATATCCTGAGTCTTTTCAAGGCCCCGCGTTTCAGCGACAAAGTCGTCACCCGGCTGACGGGACAGGGCATAGAAATACTGGCCGGCGTGGTGGACGCGTTTGACCGGCGGGTGCGGCGCGCCGGCTCCTACCGCTGCCTGGCCATTTATTCCGGGGGCGCCCATCTGGCCATACTGGTGGAGGAAGCTCTGGAATCGGATGAGGCGCAGTCCGGCCGCTGGCTGGAGAAATCGTATCTTTCGGCCGCCCTGGGCGACGACCTGAGCACGCTTTCGACTCTCAACATCTGGGCCGCCATGGTCAAGCTCATGCCCAAAGCCTCCCGCTTCGTCATGGAGGAACTGCTGCCCCATTGCCGTTCAGCCCTCCTGTCGGCCATGGTCAGCGACATCTACAAAGACGTCAAAAACTATACCAGCGACCTCTTCCACCTGCATCAGCATCTGCTGATGATGCACCGCGCCTCGGGCCGCCCCATCAACTGGCTGGAGCGGTTTATGTTCCACGTCATGGGCGAATCCGAGCTAAGGCGCATATTAGGCCCGGCCGCCTTCGGCAAACCCGTCAACATGGCCGCTTTGAGCAGCCTTCTGAACAGGCGCGGCCTGGTGGGGATAGCGCGCGACGAGCCTGTTCTTATGGAAATGGCCTCTGTTTTTTTTCAGCAGGCCTTTGAAAAACTCCCGACCGCCAAACCGGCTCACCGACTGCTGCTGGAGATTTCCAGTTTTCTCAAACTGATAAAAGACGAAGGCTTTGCCATCAACCTGTGGGAGCCCCAGAACGCCTGGCACGCCCTAAAAAGCGACCCCTCTTTCAACGCGGGTCTGTCGGCTGAAGAAACCGGAATTATGGACGACATCGGCCTCCTTCTCGGTTTCTCCCCCCAAACGGAGGATGACGACTGATGAGCCCCGCCGCCGGCGCGCCGCATCTCATACTAATCGTCGACGACGATCCGCATATAACCGAGATTATCGACTTTTCCCTCAAAGCGGCCGGCTTCGACGTCATAACGCGCGCCGACGGCGAAAGCGCCCTGGAAGCCATACGCGAGCAAAACCCGGATCTGGTGGTGCTCGACATCAACCTGCCCGGCCGCGACGGCCTGTCGGTCTGCCAGGCCGCCAGACGTTTCAGCCAGGCGCCGATCCTGTTTCTCTCCGCCCGCGACGAAGAGG
>JAISRV010000203.1 GCA_031273445.1 Candidatus Adiutrix sp.
ATGGCTGAAAAAACCATTTTAATCGGCTGCGGCATTTTTCAGGAAGAGATTGAGCACATTTTGCGGGAAGGCCGGGCCGGGGCGGTGGAAGCGGAGTGGCTGGAAGTGGGGCTCCATGACGACATTGAGCGCCTGGAGGCCGTCTTGACCGAGGCGGCCGAGCGCCGGCGGGGCCAGGGGCGCCTGGCCGCCCTCTTCGGCGCCGCCTGCCTGCCGGAAATGAAGAAAACGGCCGCCGCCCTGGGGCTGCCCTGTCTGGAGGCCAGAAACTGCCTGGCGGCCCTGGCCGGCGAAGCGGAGCTGAAGGAATTGGAAAAAAACCGCACGCTAGTGGCCAGCCCCGGCTGGGTGCGCAAAATGTGGCTGGGCCGGGCGGGCACGACCCTGGGCTGGAAGGCCGACGATTTCCGCGCCAACTTCGGCCGCTATGACCTGATCCTGGTGTTGGACCCGGGCCTGAACCCTCTGACCGACGAGGAGATAATAAGCTGTTTCGACCTGGTGCAAGTGCCCATAGAAACCAGACCCTGCGGCCTGGAGCATCTGCGGGCCGCCCTGGACGACCTGCTTAGGAGAATGAACCGACAATAGGAGTCAGCAGGGCCTTGCCGAAGGCGGGGGGGACGGCGTTGCCTATGACTCTGTACTTGCCTTCCAGACTGCCGACCGGTTCCAGGCAATCCGGGAAACCCTGAAGCCTTGCGCATTCCCGCCATGATAAGCGCCGATTAATATCGCCCCGCAAGGCCCATTTGTCCTTTGCCATAAAAACCATCGGCTCCCCGGACGGATGAAGCGGCACATGGGATTCATTGGCTACAATGGTATAACTTAAATCATCCCAATGACGTTTACGGTTCCTGGTCAAAAAGTGACCATGAAATTTATTAGTTGAAAATTCGCCTTCCGGCCATTGAGGCAAATCGCCTATGGCTTGCCGTTGAGTCATATATGGCTGACCGCCGTTTGCTCCATGAGTGGGTTTTAAGAATTCATAAGTAAAATCTTTCGTGACATCATTTCTTATCCCAACGATAAAAACCCTCTGCCGAGATTGAGGCGCCCCATAATCAGGAGCATATAGCAATTTATGGACTGCCTGATAGCCGTTTTTTTCAAAACCTTTCAGTTGGGCATCAAAAAACCAGCCATTTTTGGCGCTAAGCATGCCTCTTACATTTTCAACAAAGAAAAATTTAGGCTTTGATTGCGCCAGAACCCGCATAAACTCTAAGTATAAAAAATTACCCTTTATTTCCATCAAATCCCGGTCATTGCGTGATTTCCAACGACGGCGAGCCGCCACGCTAAACCCCGTACACGGATAACAGCCTATTAAAATATCAGCCGGCGGGAAGCGTTGGATGTTTTGTATGTCTGATAAAATGAATTCCGTATTAGGCAAAAGGCTTTGATAGGCGGAGGCGGCGACTCTATCAATATCATTAGCCCAAATAACATCAATTCCGGCCTGGGTCGCTCCGAAATCGAAACCGCCGCAGCCGGAAAACAGTGATATGGCTTTTAAGACGCTCATACTCAAATATATATCATAAAAAGAGGAACGATGGTCACTGTTTTTGCCAAGCCTTTTTAATTGGTCAATAACTCATCCATGCTTTTTGGGCTTGATGTAATCCCAAAGTTGAGAGCATCCGAGGCGGAAGGTGAATCAAGTCTGCTAAGAAGATGAATAATTCTATATCTGTCAATTAATATGCTGCCCAGTTCGCTTGGCATAACCCAGCCCCCAAAACCGTCACGATAGCATTGAGGGGTGAACATAAACGATAATGCCTGCAAATGTTTGAATTTTTTAGCCCAATTATCCGCACTGATTAGTTTTGATTTGGCGAGCATATCGCGTTCTATGCTCGTGCAGCCAGCCTGCATCAATATAACAGGCAAAAATGTCGCATTGTCGCCAAAATCGTACCAGGCTATTCCGTCAAGCCCTCCGTCTCCTGAGTGAGTTCTTAATTCAGCATCTGTCAAGAGCAGGCCAGCATGTATATTCTCTGCAATTTGTTTCATTTTTTCGCCAAAATTTCCCGCATAACCAGGAAAGCCGGCCGGTGGCGCCGTCCCGGCATGTTTAACATGAAATGGCTCGGGAAATAAGAGACGAAGCAAGAATATCGAGAGTTGTTCAAAATAAGTCGTATACTCCGAAGCAAGAGATTTTTCGTGCAATAGACGCGAATTGGCCGCTATCAACTGATTGATATATATTTGGTGAAGCGGGCCTAAATCTGACTTAAGGTATATAATCGACTTGCGGCTGACTTCAAAAGGATAAAATTCTCTGAATAAAGAATATCTGTTTTCAATGACCTGGGCGACGTCAGTGCGATTCAATTCGATTTGATCGCTTTGAGACAACAACTGATTATCCTTGGAAGCGCTTTCCGGCATTAGCACTTCATCTGATTGAGCAAATAGCCCCCCCAGGCCTTCCTCTCGATAATTAAGTTCATCGAAGGCATCGGCGTATGAAGCGAGGTGATCCGGGTCTGCAATGCACTGCAGCTCCGCATAGTCAGCCCATAAATATAAATCCCGCTGCTTGATGTTGGGCGCATCAAGATTAAACATGGATGACCGCCACATCAATCATCTGAAGGCCCATTGACTTCGCCGTAAATATACTTATATATTTTACGGGCCAAGGTGGAGCAATCTTTTGCGTTATCAACATCTGCGGCAGTGAGATTATCGACAGCCCTGGTCGAATAATTATCAGCCTCCCGTAATTGAGCCATAGCGTTGCTCATCAGCATCCTATAGTTTTCAATGGCCTCACTCGAATACTCAGCCGCGATATCCAGAGATTGACCTTCTTTTAACTTTCTAAGGGCCTCTTCGCTGGCGACAATTTTTGCCAGGGTCTTTATTTTTCTCGACTCTGATACTTTTTTGTTTTTCCCGAACAGCCATGAAAATAAAGACTTTACATTTTCAGCGTTAAGATTGCTCAAACCCCAGGCGCCATCTTCTTGTATCCCCAGAAATTGCTTTATCTCCGAATAGCTCAGCGCAGTGCCCAAAACTGAAAACTCCACATCATCTCTCTCTATTTCACTGCCGCTATCCCAAAACGCGGTTTCCTCGGCTTGCTTGACTAGCTGAAGAGTTACGATAGTTTTTTTTGCGGCGTTAGCATTTGAACCAACAACTTTAGCCACCTTTTTCAGAACATTAGCATCCTGGTTATGTGGCGCGTCAGTATTTCGCTGGTAAAGTTGCCACAGATATTCGGCTTTTTCACGTGCCCTCCAGGCCTTAATTCCGGTAATATGCCGATAACCTAAATAATCAAGAATATCGTCTCGTCTTTTGTAAATAAGTACCGGCAATTCCTTTGGCGGGTCATGATAAGCTTCATCAGCGGTCAGTTTGACCATTTTCGAGCGTAGATGAGCTTTGCTGGGGTCGTTCAGCAGCTTAACAGCGGTCAACCGCCTGTTGCCTTCAACAACAATATACCCGCCAACCCTCTCATCTGGATTGGGGGCGACCAGCACTGGTTCGGCGTCGGAATAACCTGTGGCGCTGATAGAAGCCATCAGTTCGATTATATTGCCGTCTTTTAACATCCATTCAATAATCGCCTCTTCGCCGCCGCTTCTGACCTCTTCAGTCAGCCGTGGATTCCGGGGATCCAAATGGAGCTGGTCTAGCGGCATCTTCTTCATTTCAGGGGCGGCGGCTTGAGATGGCATCATCATTACCTCAATAATATAAAGTGGGGATATGTTAGCCGAAAATATTCAAAAAATCCAATTTTATCCATCCGCCAAGCTACATCTGACCAACCCGTCCCTCACCCGTCAAATCCAAAGTCCTTGACCTTCAGCGTCCGGCAATTTTCGGATATTGTTCTGACGGTTTGCTGGGGCGCCCCGTCAGGCGCATTGGCGTTCACTTCAAGCGTGACTTCAACCTTAACTCCGTCAATGGAGGTCAAATGGCTGATGACCTCTTCCACCAGGCGCTGAACGTCGCGATTGATGCGGGTATTGTCCAACTGGGCGGACAGGTAAAAATGCGTATTCTTAACCCGCGGCCTCTCGTCGCCCGCCGGCGGGCGCCCCGGCGCGGGGGTTGAGTCGTCGGGCGGCCTGTCCGGTCCGGGCGGGGCCGTCCCCGGCCGATCGGGCTGTGGCCCGCCGGCGGCTTCTTCCGCCAGCTGTTTTTGGGCGGCGGCCGCTTTGACCAAATAGCCGGAACGGTCTATCGGGCCCACATCCTGGTTAAATTTGAGATCAATAAAGCGGTCCCCGCTGAGGCCGGCGGCCAGGCCGAAATATTCCGATGACTTCAGGCCGGCGCGGATTGCCTCTTCCAAAACCTCATAATTGGCCAGCCGAGGCAAGTAGCAATAGGTCGTCAGATAATCCCAAAGCGCTTTGACGGACAGGCTGTCCGCCTCACGCCAAAGCAGACTGTCCAGTTCCATCAGCAACAAGGCGGGCGCCCATTTGGCGATCAGCGTTTCGTTTTGGGCCATCTTTTTGGCGGCCTTCACGACAATTCCCTCCTGGCCGCCGCTGAGGCGGGCAATATCCCACTGAATGGTTTTCAGGTCCGCGGCGCGGTCTATATAGGGAACCATCAGCCAGCAATAGGTTTCTTTTAAACGAAAATCGACGTTTTCGCCGCTTCGCCTGAGGCTGTTGTCGGTTTCCCGGTTTTGGGCGGCGTCAAGATTGAGGTCTTCGCTGTCTTCTTTTATTGACCGCCAGGCCAGATAGAGCCGCGCCTCCCGTTTGAGCGAAACCATCTCATCCAAATCAGGCGCGATGAAAGCCAGCATGTTGCGATAGGTTCGCGGCCCTGTCCCCCGGTTATTCAAAATATCTTCAGCCGCCGTCAAAGCCCTGTTGCCCTGAACCGAAGCCTTGTATTCATCGGTCGTCCTCAGAACAACCAGGCGGACGGACTGCTCATCCGGAACATCCAGAGAAGAGGCCGGGCAGATATGCAGGCCGGAAAACGGCGCTTCTTTGCGCAGCTTCCTCAGCCGGGTCTCTATTTCATGTTCGACGTCGGAGGCCCTTATCTGGGTGGCGCGGTCTTCCACGGTTTTCCGTAAAGTCGGGCGCGTATCATACCAAAAACGATCCCCGGAGGGGTTGGCGTACAGATAGGCCAAAGAAGTCTGCAAAGTATTCAGCGCGTCATTGAAATCGGCGATGCTTTCGCCCGGCTGGACAAGGCCAAGGCGAATACGTGAGGCCTCAATGCCGCGAACGGACTGAGCCCGGTCGCTGGGGGCGCTGCCCAGCATGATGGCGCGGGCGACCCGCCGGGCGGCCAGTTTGTTGCCGTAGCGGGGGTTGGCCTGGTCTTTCTGGTAGGGGATGGAGCGTTTTCCGTCCACCTCCCTGTCCACCAGGCCATTCCAGCCTTCGGAGAGATAGCGGGTGAGTTCGTCGCGCACGCTGGGCACATCCAGCGGCAGCGAGCCGGTCATAATCATGAGCCCGGCGTCATTGCCCATCCAGAGTTCATGGATGACCGCGGCCATCAGGCGCAGAACGCCGCGCGTTCTCTGAAAACGCTCCAGGGTGGCCCAGTCTTCATACAGACGGTCGAAAACTTCCGGATGGATGGGATAGCAGGCGACCAGGCGTTCCTTATACTCCAGCTCTTTGGTCTCCCGGGGAAAATCGGCGGCATTGTCGGCATACATGCGGCTGAAGGCGGAACAAACCTGATCGCGCCCGGCGGGGTTTTTGCAGTCCAGGAACAACCTGCGGCGCACCACCTCAAAGCCTTCGCCGGCGGCGACCGGCTTCCAGATCGATTCCAGGCGCCCGAAAGTATGTTCAATGGTCTCCAGGGCGATTTTCCCGGCTTGGCCGCCTATCTCGATTTCAGATTCCGGGATAGAGGCCGCCACCAGACTGTTTTTACTGGCTCTGGCGGCTTCGGTGACGGCCTGAATGAAGGTGATGAAGTTATCAAAGGTTCCGGCCGGCAGATCGCTGACCCCATAAATGCGTTTGGCGTAAGCCACAAGTTCATCCATCAGCACCAGGCAGGGCGAACAGGCGTCGAAAAGGTTTTTCAAGGTCTCGGAGCCGGGGGAGACGCCTTTTTTATCCGCTTCTTTCACAAAATCATACAGCGTGGGGTTGCCGGCGGAAAGGGCCAGCTGCGCCGCCATCTCGCCCCACAGGGTGTTGACGGTGACGCCGGGCAGATTTTGCGGGCGCTTGCTTCTGGCCGGATCAAGGGCGCTGCCGACCAGCGCCGCCACATGGGCTTTGGGTAGGGCCGAAACGCCGGCGAGAGCCAACACCGGTTTGAGGCTGGGAATTTTCTCCAAGGGCGCCTGGCCGCGCATTAAATGATAAAGGGCCAGCATGCTGTGGGTTTTGCCGCCGCCGAAGGCGGTTTTCAGCTGTATGACCGGTTCGCCGCCCCGGCCGTTGACCCGTTTCAAAGCCTGGGCCAAAAGGCCGGACATGCCGTCCGTCACATAGGTTCTGGCAAAAAACTCAACCGGGTCACGATATTCGTAAGCGCCTTCGCCGCGGGCCACCTGGGCCAGGTCGGCCGCGAATTCAGCGTTTTTATAACGCCCCTGGGCCACATCAGGGTGAGGCTCAATGACCTCCCGCCAACTGGGGAGGCCATTGACCGGGGGGGCGCTAAGAATGCCGCCGTTTCTTGGCGCGGCGCCGGCGGCGCCATTGGCCGGGGCCGGCCTGGCCGCCGCCGCGCCGGCGGAGCCTTCGGAGGAGCCATAACGAAGCCCGCGCAGCAAGGCCCGGATGGTTTCGGTTTGTTCCGCGCCTATTTGTTCGCAAAGGCGGGACATGGTGTCCAGCGCCCGCCAGGCGTCGTCGTCGCTGAAATCATGGCCGCCGATATGGGCCCAGCGGTTGCGGACGCCGATCAATTCCTTGGCCCAGGTGCGGTGGTCATTGGAAAGTTTTTTGCGGAAAACGTCATTCCAGTTCAGGTCGAAAAGCAGCAGGCAGCGCTGAACGTCAAGCGATTTGGCTAAAGTATCCGTATCGCCCTGCTGGGGCAAATCTTTTTTTTGGTCTTCATATAAACAGTCAAGAACTCCTGTCTGCCACCACCTGGCCCCGCGGGCGGACTTTAGTTCGCGGACGACATAAGGGGCCAAGGCTTGCAGCAATGATTGGAAGGCTTTGGTTATCAGCGTGTGGTTGCTTTCCATAATATCTCCCGGACTTGTCGGCTTTTAAAAGGCGGTCGCCCCCGGAGAGGGGCGACGGAGCGAAGCGACTGGCCCAAGAGGCCGATAAGCTCGCTCGCTGGGCAAAAATCGCATTTTTGCCCAGCTATGACCCAGTCAGCCAAGCTGAACAGGCCAATATTTTTAAAATAGCTCCCCTTGAACGGGCTTGCTGCTTTTCATATCGGCCACCTTGGCCTGGATGTCCGGCCAGGCGATGACCAGGGAGTTGTAGGCATAGGCTTCCGCCGCCCAATTTTTGCGTTCGGCCAGGGTGAACAATCGGTAGGCCAGGGCTTTGGCCCGGTCGGCGGCGGCGCCGAAGAGGTCGGCCGCTATTTGGGCGCAGGCGGCCACGCCGCCTATTTCCATGGCGCGGGTCAGTTGCTGGGTGAGCAGCCAGAGAACTTTTTCATTGGCTTTTTCCGGCAGGTCGGCCCGCTCCAGCAAATGCGCCACGCCTTTTTGAGCGTATAGAACGCCGCTGGCGGCCAGCCGGTCAACCGAAGTGTTTTTGGCTCTGGCCAAGACGTCGGCTTCGCCGAACTTCAGGTTGTTGAAAGCGCATTGCGAATAAAGATCAAGGCAGAAGCGGCTGTCGGCGTCAAGCTCTCCGTCTTGTTCCGTAAAATAAAGGTCAAGTTCCTGATTGATGATTTGCAGGGCGCTACGCACGCCCATGGGGGAGCCGTCCGCTTCCAGGACTTGGGCGAATCTGGAATAAACGCCCATTCCGGGGCCAATGGCCGATTGAGCCAAATCCACCGGGGCGATGTTGGATTGCTGTAAATCATGCAAAGCCGGCTTCAATTCGCGCTTTAAGGCGTTGATAAAGTCGCGTCGAGTGCAACTTGTGGCGTCTGCTGAGCGTTTGCGGCAGACGAGGACGATTGAGGAAGCCAGGGCATTGGCGCCAATATCTAGCGTTCTGCCGGTGCGCTCTGTGCGCATGGGCCAGGTGCCGGTAACAGTGAAACCTGCCTGTACAATGGCTGAAAGCATGGTTTCCCAACCGGTGGAAGCTGTTTGCGCGTCATCGGCATCGCCTTCAGACTCGCTTTGCTTGAAAGCGTAGTAAATCGTTACCGGAACATCGTCGTGGGCATAGGCATGAATTTGCCGGAAAGTTTGGAGCATGCCGCTTTCAAAGAAATCTCGCGCTTTTTCCTTGCTTCCGTCAAAACGGTAAGGCGTGGCCACAAGTTCTTCTGTTTTAGGAACAAGCATTGTACGAAAAATTTCTGGATAAGTATCTTTTAATGATTGGCGCAACCAGACATAGAAAAAATCAGACAAGTCCGCGTAGCCAATATTATCGTAATATGGAGGGTCTGTGGAAATCATGATGCCGCGCAATCCATTGTCACTTTGCGCATCTGCTTGGTCGACTTGGCAATATATTGAACCATATAATTGTGTTATACAACCATAAATCCATCCAATACATGCATCTGTCCAATTACCGCAAGATGTGCTAAATGGATTTACTTCTGTAAAATCCCATACCATTGGTAACGCTTGGCGAGCAAAGGTATTTCTTGAAGCTTCAACTGAGTTACGCCAACTAACTAATGCTGACCAAGCGTCTGCACCTCTGTCCACAGCAAACGCCAAATACACCCCCACGGCCTCGCCGTAAGCCTTCGCGTCCGTGCCGCCCGCGTCCAGTCTCGGGCCGTCGCCGGGCATTCCGGCGGCAATGGCGTCGGCGGTCGCTTTGGCCTGCGCTTCTTTCACCAAGTCGCTGAAGGTGGTCAGGGCGGTTAGTTGGCGGTTGGTGAAGAGGTCGGAAAAGCTACAAAGTCCATAATTCGGCGTTTTGAAATCGCGCGGATTATGCGGCAATACTGCATCTGGAAAATCATCAGGTTTAGGCACAAGCGCAGTCTTTATATGCGCTTCATCAGGAGAAAGATATATCCGTCCATTGCTCCCCTCGGCCACGACGGCGATCAGCCGGCTACCCATGCGGCCCTGCTTCCCTTCGTCTCTGATGTATGGAAATCCGATAGAAGCTCCGCAACAAATACACTTGGCCCCTTTGCGGTTTACCGTACCTTCAGGCGCTTTTTGGCCCAGTTTTACCTGATATGATATTTTCCCATCTGCAATAACAGGTTCAACATAGGCCTCTTTGTCTTTCTTTTTAGATAACTCAAATGACCTGGCCAAAGGCATCTCGCAGCCGCAGGCCGGGTTGGGGCATTTGACCGTCCGCGCCCAGATCCAGGCGATGACCGTGGCTTCGCCGCCGCCCTGCTCTTTTGGGATTTGCGCCTTGGGGTATAAATGGCCGATGCGCCTGAAGGCCTCCTGTTTCATCCATTCGCCGTAATAGCGCACGTCTTCGGCCAGCCCGGCCGCGCCCCGCCATTCGCGATCCTGGGCCAACTGGGCGCGGGCGTCCGGGTTCACCGGCGGCCGGCCGGCGAATTTGGGCGGAATTTCAATCATGGCCTTGTTGATCATCACGGCCACCGGGTTCAGATCACTGGCGTGAGCCTCCAGACCAAGGCGCTGGGCCTCCAGGGGAATGGAGCCGCCGCCGGCGAAGGGGTCCAGCAGGGCCGGCGGCCGGCCGCCGGTCGATTTTAAAATTTCCGCCTTGGCCTGAGCCAATAAGTCCTGATTATTGATGTTTTCCCACTTGACCAGTTCTTCTATCAGCCGGAATAAACGCTGCCGCTCAGCTGACTGCTCCGCCTCCGTGGGAAATTGTTCCGGATGCGAAGACGGGTCATCAACCAGGGATGAAAAAATAACGGCCCGGGCGGCGGCCAAAGGCCGCCGCGCCCACCATAGATGCAAGGTGGAAGGGTGCCCGTGCCGGATTGATTTCTCCCGGGCCGACTCTTTATTAATGGCCTCCAGGGGCAAGGCGACTTCAATGAGTTTTTTATTGGTCATTTTTTACTCATAGTAATGATATCAGGCAGATAATCAGCCAAAAACAACAGTTTGGTCGTGTAAAATTCGCTTGGCGGCATTAAGTAGGCCTCGGCCATGGATTGCAGTTCATTTTTCTGTTGTGCAAGCGGCAAAGAATGAGCCTGAGCAATTTCGTCATCCAAAACTTTATATACGGCTTGACGACGTTGGCATAGTCTTAGACAATTCAAGCCCAGACAATCCAGGGTGCTTTGGGCCATATTCGCCGCAATGCCGGCACGCCGGCAAGCCTCCCTGTCGACCGCCAAAGCAATGCCGTCATCTGACAAGGCCAGAGTAAAAAGCGGGTAATCGGGCAGATTATAGGGATTCAGGCAACAATCGTCCGGGATCGCGTCACCCTTTTTCTCTCCGCAGCTATGGTTTGTCCGTGCGCCCTGATTGTTGGTTCCGCCTTTGCAACACAAAAGAAAATTGGAAAAATCCAAAGTCCAGTCATGTTGAGCGGTAGAAGAGCCTTTGGGTTGAAAATGTTCTATTTGCCGGTTGTTTTCTGAAAGCTTTATTTCACAATAGGCGCAAAGGCCGTGCTGGTTCGCTTCCAAAGCGTTGCGGGCCTCCGTATATGCGGTCCGCTGGGTATCGCGAAAGGCCTTCCAGCGCCTGTTTCCAGAAGCGTTCACAGCGGCAGGGTCTGTCGACAGGAAATCGGTCACATCATCTGTGAATTTTTGCGGCGCGGCAGGTCGTTCAAGTCTATGCACGAACTTTATCCTCCCTCGCCTTGCGCCGTTCATTGCGTAGAATAAACATGTCGGCTTCATCCAAAATCGGGTCTTCGGCCAGCCAGGCATCAAGCTGTGCGCGCAGTTTCGCCGCGGCTTCCGTTTTGCCTTGACCTGCATTGATCATCTTCAGATATTCATCCAGACTTTTTTTTACCTCATTGTCCGGCCGCGAGGGTACGCCGAGAATATCTTCCAGAACATGCGAGCTTTTTGCTCCGTAGGACCTTGTTTCCGCAGGCAATACTTTGCCTTCCCGTAAAATGCGAATGTGTTTAGGCTCAATGGAAGTCAACACCTGGGGGCTGTGCGTGGTTACGATAAATTGCGCCTGGGGAAAGATATCCATCAGACTCGGCAAGACCGTTTGCTGCCAGGACGGGTGAAGATGCAGCTCAATTTCGTCAATGAGAACCACGCCGGGGGAATGCAGCACTGTCTGCCCTTCAGGCCAGGCGAACTGTTCATTGGCCACGGCCATACGCCGGGCCAAATCCATGACCAGAGCCAACATGGCGCGGTAGCCGTCGCTTAGTTGTTCAATTTGAAAGGCTTCATCAGGCCGGCCTTTTCGCGCAATAAAAAGCTTTGGATGGGTTTTTCCCACATAAGGTTCGTCATATTCGCCTAAAGCCTGGGAAATGGCCCGGCGAACAGCGGACAGTTCCGGCATAGTATAGCGTGATTTTTTTAGTTGCTGGAGCTCCAATGCATCCCGAGAGGCCTCGTTGATAAGCCTGTCCATTCGGCGTTGATTTTCTCGTGCTTCTTCATTGGCCTTGCTGATAAACCAGGCTAAAGACGATGAAAAATCTATTTGCGGGCTGAAAGCATTTGCGTAAGCGGCGTCTTTCATATAAGGCGATTGCGAGTTATTGGCGACATATTGGTTCAACATTCTCTTTGACGTATAATATACGGTGATCGGCAGACAACAATTACCTGAGCTGTACTCTCTATGTTTTGCAGTCAGCAGTTTAAGTGGATCCAGTTGATTGTAGTTTTGGAGGTTCAGGATAACTTCCGTTAATGGTTGTTGCTTTAATGAGAAATTAAAATCAGCATAATTATTCATATCTAGCGTCGCCGGTAGAGGTAGACTCTTATCCCTGATTCCATATGATAAATTCATTGAATCAGCGTCGCTTTTTAAATCTGATAAAGGCATGGTAATCGCGTCTTGATAAGTAAAAAGCAACCTCGAATACATTTTTAAAAAAAATGCGGCGGCGTCGAGAACAGCCGTTTTCCCGGACCCGTTCACTCCCACCAAAACCGTCAGCCGTTCATCAAAATTAATGCGAAAATCGCTGAAGCAACGATAGTTTTCAATATGCAGGGCTTCGATTTTCATGCTTGTCAATTCCCTTATCGCTGAAGTATGACTTCAGCCTGAGCTTTTAAATCATCAATATCAAAAACAACGTGGGTGGCGCTGAAATCAGGGGCGTTGCGGAAGGGCTTTTTCAAATAGGCGGTTTTAGTCGACTCGCCCGCCACTTCAACAACAGCCAGAATGAATTCTTCCGGCTTATTGAGGGCGGTCAATATTTCATTTTTCGTTATGGTCACGGAACCGGCGCCGGCCGCCCGTCCCTTGACCTCGATAAAACGCAGGCTGGCCGTAGTTTCACTGCGCAGTTCCGCCGGCATAAATGATTCAACGTCATAGCCGCATTTGGCGGCGCTGACGTCGCGCGGCTGAAAGCCCAGCGATTTTTCCAGTTCCATGACCGCCTTCATGGCCGCCTCTTCAATCGCCCGCTTATCGCCCGGGCCAAAAGCGTCAGGGGCCGAATCCGCCGCGGACTCAGGGTTAAGCTCACGCATTAAACCCCGCGGAATCACCAGAGCGCCCCCGGTCGCCACCGGCGGCAGGGCGGCGACCTTTCTTTCCAATTCAACTTCGGCCAAACGCTTTTGCAGCCGGCCGGCCAGTTCCTCCGCCCGGCGCTGGGCCAACTGCGAATTGAGCTTGGCGTTGACCTTCCCGGCGGCTTCCTTTTGCTTCAATTCCGCCGCCCGATAGTCCCAATATTGAATTTCGGCGGTGAGGCGCTCTTTCACCGCCCGGGCGGTTTTATCCGCCATACATTCCTTACGGGCGCGAACCTCCGCGAAATGAGCCGGTATTAAATGGCTGACGGCATAAGTCCGCGCGACCTCTTCCACGTCTTTTTGCAGCCAGGCCTGCCGGCTGATGAATGACCGCGCCGCGCTTAATTCGGCCTCTGTCGGCGCGCGATAATCAAGGTAAGGGGCATAGCCGGCATTGGAAGCGCGGCCGTCCGCCTTAATTTCAACAAAATGAACATGCTTGGAAATGACCCGCTTGCCGCCGCCGGGCAGCATAATGCCGTCCTGAACGGCGTCTTCAATATAAAAAAGCAGACGCGCCTCGCGGCCATAATCATGGTCGTCGACAAAGACCGCCCCCCGCTTTAAAACGTCGATATTTCTCTCGCGCACCAGGTCAATGACGGCCTCCAGCAACGGATGACCCGGACACAGCATGGCCGCCGGAACCTGACCGGGCCCGGAACAATATCGTTTATCGAAACAAACCCTCTCGTAACGCGAGAGAACCGGCTCGCCGAAGCCTATTTGCGTATCGCGGTTGCGCACGGCGAAAGGAACGGAAAGGATTTCATAACGACCCTTTTCGCGCGGCTTGATTTTGCCGCCGACGCCGCGAAAGGCTTCCAGAAAAAAGGCTTCAATAAAAAAAGGCTGGAGCTTGTGGGCCTCCATGCGCTCCATGTCTTCCCGTATGGCCGTAATTTTATGAACATCCATGATGTCGTCGGTCAGGGCCTGTTCATTAAGCAGCTGATCAAGTTCCCGACGGTTGAAAGCATGATCGACGACCTGGTTTAAACGGTCGCGAACGTCGGGGTCATTGCCGTAGCGGATGGCTTCGATCAAAAGCTCGCGCAAAGAACGGTCATTAAAACTGACCTTGCCGAGAATGTCAAAAACCTTGCCGCCCAGGGTTTCGCGCTCCTGCTCCAGTTTTTCGAATAAGCGCTGGAAAACCATGCCTTCACGAGTTTCCCCGGCCACCATATTCCACAGGCAGCAGACCTCCGTCTGGCCGATGCGGTGAATGCGCCCAAAGCGTTGTTCCAGCCGGTTTGGATTCCAGGGCAGGTCATAGTTGACCATCAGGTGAGCCCGCTGCAGATTGATGCCCTCTCCGGCGGCGTCAGTGGCGATGAGAAGGCGCACTTCTTTATCCTGCTTAAACAGTTCTTCCATCTTGCGGCGTTCATCACGCGTCATGCCGCCGTGGATAGTCGCCACGGCTTCGTCACGCCCCAATAACGAACGAATTTTATTGGTCAAATAGCGCAAGGTGTCCCTGTGCTCAGTAAAGATGATCAATTTTTCACGGAAGCCTTCGGCCCCGAACATGTTGGAGTCGTCCTGCAAAAGCCCTGACAGTTCATCCCACTTGCGGTCTTCGCCGCTCATGCGAACTTCGTTGGCTTTATTTTCCAGGGCCTTTAAGGTCTCTATTTCCGCCCGCAACTCGGAAATGGTCGAAGCCGCCGTGGCCTTGTCGGCCAGGTTTTCCTCTTCCCTCTCCAATTCTTCGGCCGTCTGGTCGTCTTCATCATAATCGTCGGCCAAGTTAAGCGTGGGGCTATAGTCGGCCGCGCGTCGGCCCAGCTCTTCCTCCGCCAGCCTGGCCTCAAGCCGCTCGCGGCGGCGGCGCAGCGATTGGTAAATGGCTTCCGGAGAAGAGGCCAGCCGTCTTTGCAAAATGGTCAGAGCAAACCCGACCGTGGCTTTCCGTTCATTATTGAGCTGGTCGGCCCGATTGAATTCATCCCGGACATAATCAGTGACGGCGGCATATAATTCAGCCTCTTTGAGGGACAAGGCATAATTGACGGTATAGGCCAGACGCTCCGGGAAAAGCGGGGCGCCGTCGAATTTGAGCAGCTCCTCTTTCACCAGCCGCCGCATAACGTCGGAAACATCCACGGCCTGGTTGCTTGAGCGGGCCGCTCCGCCAAAACGATCCTGATCTATCAGGGACATAAAAAGATGAAAATCTTCTTCCTTGCCATTGTGCGGCGTAGCGGTAAGAAGAAGGAAATGGCGGGCGACATCCGAAAGGAGCCGGCCCAGCTGAAACCGTTTGGTGTATTTAATTTCCCCGCCCCACAATGTGGCCGACATTTTGTGCGCTTCGTCGCAAACTATTAAATCCCAATCCGTGACTTTCAGCTTTTCCTGAATGTTTTCGTTTCGTGAAAGCTTATCCAGCCGGGCAATGGCATAATTGGCCTCCATGAAAACATTGCCGGAAACAGCCGACTCTATGCGGTCATTGGTGATAATTTCAAATCGAAGGCTGAATTTACGGTAAAGCTCATCCTGCCATTGTTCGGCCAGATTTCCCGGAGAAACGATAAGGCAGCGTTTTAAATCGCCGCGAATAATGAGTTCTTTGATAAACAGCCCGGTCATGATCGTTTTGCCGGCGCCGGGGTCATCGGCGAGAATGTAGCGAAGGGGCAGCCGCGGGAGCATTTCCTGATAGACAGCGGCAATCTGGTGCGGCAGGGGCTCGATGGCTGAGGTGTGGACGGCCAGATACGGGTCAAAAATATAAGCGAGATTGATCCGGTAGGCTTCGGAAGCAAGGCGAAGGAGATCGGCGTCGGCGTCGAAACTCCAGGGCAAATTGTCGCCCAAAATTTTTATCGAATCTTCATCTTCCCGATAAATGAGCTGATTGCCTAAATGACCCTCGCCATCCTTAAATGTTATTTCAAGAACGCCGGCGCCGTGCCATTTAACAGCCACGACAGTAACCGAGCCTTTGCTGACCAGGCCGTTAACGCTGCTTCCCACGGTGATGTCTTCAAGTTTCGCCATAAGCTTCCAAATAAAATTAGCGCTATAATCAAAACTGAAACCAGGCTGCGAAATTTCCGCCGCAATCCGCCACGGATTTTAAAAATATTTAAAAAATATCACGATTTTTTCAAAGTTGCAAGGCGCCCTGAACCCAAGCAGCGAAGATAACCCTTGACAACATTTAGCCTGATTCGATATAAATAATGGATTGCCCGGCAAATGGGCGAGAGTGGCGGAATTGGTAGACGCACCGGCCTTAGGAGCCGACGGCTATGCCGTAGGGGTTCGAATCCCCTCTCTCGCACCACGCGTTAGGCCAAAGCCGCCGGGTCAATGCTCTTAAAGCTCAGACCGAATTTTTACACATAAAAATCGCCCCGTCAGTTTCAAAAAAGCCGCCCGGCGCCGGCCGCCTCCGGCCGCTCTCAGCCGGGGAAATACACCTCTGGCCGCGCGGGAGAAAAACCAATGATCGTCAACATCGAAGAAGTAAACAGCATAAAACGTAAGCTGACCGTGGAACTGCCGGCGGCCGAAGCCGACCAGGCCAGGCTCAAACATCTCGACGACTACGCCCGCAATGCCCGCCTGAAAGGCTTCCGCCCGGGCAAAGCCCCAAAATCGATGGTGGCCAAAGTCTATGCCGACGAACTGCGCCGCAAAGTGCTGGAAGAACTCGTCGCGGAAGCCGTGCCCAAAGCCCTCGATGAGCATAAACTGGAGCCCGTCGGCGCGCCTCTGCTGGAAGACGTGGAGTACGAAACCGGCGGCCCCTTTAAATTCACCGTCTCCTTGGAACTTAAACCCGTCTTCGAAACGCCCAAATGGCAGGGCCTGGAGCTCGAAAAAACCCGAGTGGATATCAGCGAGGAAATGGTCGATAAACGCCTGGACGACCTGCGCCTCAGTCTTGCCGCCGTCAAAAAAATAACGGACGACCGTCCCTTGGGCCGGGGCGACTTGGCCCTGATCAGTTACCAAGGCTACGACGGCGATAAAATCATCGCCAAAATGAAAGCCGCCCCCTTCAATGTCGAACTCAACACCGACCGCCTCTCGCCCGAATTCGAAGCCGGCCTCTCCGGCATGCGCGCCGGCGAAACGAAAGATATCCCCATAATTATGGGGGACGAGCTCGAAGACCCCGAACTTGCCGGCAAAAACATCTTCCTCCGCACCACCGTGCATGAAATAAAAGAACGGGAACTCCCCGCCCTGGACGACGAAATGGCCAAAGACCTAGGCCTTGAAGGCGTCGAAACCCTCGAAGACCTCAGAAGCCGCCTGCGGCGGGAACTGACCAGAGAAGCCGAAGGCCGCGCCGACCACCGCTTCAATAAAGACCTGACCAACGCCCTGGCCGGCCTGGTCGACATTGAAGCCCCCACGGCCATGGTCGACCGCGAAGTCGCCAACAAAATCGAAACCATGCGCAATTCTCTGGGCGGCGGCGGCAGACTCAGAAAATTGGGGCTGGACCTGAACATCTCCGCCCTGCGCGAAGACCTCCGCCCCGCGGCGGTCAATAACGTCAAAGCCGCGCTGGTGCTCGACCAGATCGCCCGCGACAATAACGTGGAAATAAACGAAGAAGACATCGCGCGCGAGCTGGCGGAAATGAGCGAGGAATACTCCCAGCCCGTGGACGTGCTGCGCGAATACTACCAGTCGCGCAACCTCATGGCCAACCTCCGCGAAGGCCTGAAAATCTCCAAAACCATCGACCTTATCAAAAATCAGGCCATCATCAAAGAAGTCGATAAAACGGCCGACCCCGCCGACCTAACCTCGGAAACCCTGCTCCCGGAAGCCGCGGCCCAGGAAATCCCGGCCCCGGAAGCCTTGGCGGAAGAAAGCGGCGCGGCCGGCGGCGAACCAAACGAAGGCTGACGGAAACACGCATGACAAAACTCGCCGTCTATCCCGGCTCCTTCGACCCGCCCACCCTCGGCCATCTGGACCTGCTGGACCGGGGCCTGACGGTTTTCGACCGGATCATCATGGCTGTGGCCGCCAACAGCGCCAAAAGCGCCCCGCTTTTCACCGTGGAAGAACGGCTGACCATGCTCCGGGAATGTCTGGAAAGCCACGGCTACGCCGGCCGAGTCGAAATCGACAGCTTCGACGGACTCCTGGTCGAATACGCCGGCCGGAAAAAAGCGGCGGCCATATTGCGGGGCCTGCGGGCCACCGCCGACTTCGAATACGAATTTCAAATGGCCATGGTCAACCGCCATCTAGCCGAAAATATACAGTCCGTCTTCTTTATGACCGACTATCGCTGGCTCTATGTCAGCTCGACCATCGTCAAAGAAGCCGCCTCCCTGGGGGCCGACGTCTCCGCCATGGTCCCCCCCCCCATCATGCCGCGCCTCCGCCAAAAATTTCCCGGCGCCTCCGGCCGCGCGGGGTCGTAGGGGCGAGGCCGCCCGCCGGCAATCAGGCCCGTTATCCCTCAACCCCCCGGCGCCGAACGGCCGCCGGGCCGCGATCCGCTTTCTTTTCACCCGGTCACGGAATTACGGAGCAAAAAAATGGACGCCATCACCCAACGCCTTCTCCCGCCGCGGCAGCGCCGCCCCATCCCCGCCGATGAAAGCGCCCTGGGTTTCGGAGACATCTTCTCCGACCACATGTTCAAAATGGACTATTACGACGGAAGCTGGCGCAACCCCAGAATCGAACCCTACGCGCCGCTGTCCCTCTCCCCGGCCGCCATGGGCCTCCATTACGCCCAGTTGGTCTTCGAAGGCCTGAAGTGCTTCCGCCGCCGAAACGGAAAACTGGCCCTGTTTCGCCCGACGGCCAACTTTGAACGCTTCGCCCGGTCGGCCCGGCAACTCTGCATTCCCCCGGTCGATCCCGACCTGGCCCTGGAAGCCCTGCGCCGGCTTCTGGCCGTCGACGGCGACTGGACGCCCCATACGCCCGGAACCTCGCTCTATATTCGCCCTTTCATCGTGGCCGTTGAGCCGCATCTGGGCGTCCGCCCCAGTCGGGAATACCTTTTCATGATCATCACCAGCCCGGTGGGCGCCTATTACAGCGAAGGCTTCGCCCCGATCAAAATTTTCGTGGAGCCCTATTACAGCCGGGCCGTGCCGGGGGGGCTGGGCGAAGTCAAAGCCGCCGCCAACTACGCGGCCAGCCTGTTCGCCGCCGAACAGGCCCACCAGAAAGGCTACACCCAGATTCTCTGGCTCGACCCCTGTAGCCACAAATATGTGGAAGAAGTCGGCAGCATGAACATGTTCTTCGTCCTGGGCGACGAAGTGATCACTTCCCCCCTGGCCGGCACGGTTCTGCCCGGCATCACCCGCGACTCGGTCATCACGCTTCTGCGCCAGTGG
>JAISRV010000214.1 GCA_031273445.1 Candidatus Adiutrix sp.
CAAATGGCCTCGATTACGGCCCCCGAGCCGCGGCTTTTGATGATTCAGCCCTGGGACGCCCAGGCCATGGGCGAAATCGAAAAAGCCATCCACAAGTCGGAACTGGGCCTGACGCCGCAGAACGACGGCAAGGTCATTCGCATCGCCATTCCCAGCCTGACCCAGGAGCGCCGCAAAGATCTTTCGAAATTGGTGAAAAAGAATGCGGAAGAGGCCAAAGTGGCCTTGCGCAACATCCGCCGCGAGGCTAACGACATGCTCAAAGATTTGAAAAAAGACAAGGAAATCAGCGAAGACGAGCAGGTCAAAGCCGAAGCCCAGGTTCAGAAAATCACCGATGAATTCGTCAAACAGGCCGACGCCGCCGCCGCCGCCAAAGAAAAGGAAATCATGGACTTTTAAGCGGCGATTTTAAATGTATAATGACCGGCTCGGCCGGCTGGGTCATAGCCTCCTGTGCGGTTAGTTCCTTCTAACCGCACGGTCCAATCGCCAGGCAAATCGTCAGCCCCTGAAATGGCGGGGCGCAACGAACGGAACAAATGAGCGATGAGACAAAAATGAGCGATGAGACAAAAATGCCGGCTGTCAGCCCCTGAAATGGCGGGCTGTAACGAACGGAACAAATGAGCGATGAAATAAAATCACAGTTTCGGCACTAGAAATTCCAGCAGGGCCTTTTGGGCGTGGAGCCGGTTTTCGGCCTGATCGAAGATGACCGAAGCCGGGCTTTCCAGAACTTCTTCCGTGACTTCTTCGCCGGGGTGAGCCGGGAGGCAGTGGAGGAAGATGGCCCCGGGTTCGGCCCGGGCCATCAGGGCGCTGTCGACCAGAAAATTTTTAAAGGCCCGGGCGCGAACCTGCTGTTCCTGTTCCTGGCCCATGCTGGCCCAGACGTCGGTATTGACGGCCAGGGCCCCGACGGCCGCGGCCTTGGGGTCGCGCAGGAGTTTAATTTTGGGGTTGGCCTGCCCGGCTTTAGCCAGAAGCGCGGCCTCGGGCTCATAGCCTTCGGGGCAGGCCAGGGTCAGGGGAAAACCCAGGAGGGCGGCGGCCTGAATCCAGGAGGCGGCCATGTTGTTGCCGTCGCCCACCCAGGCGACGCTGATCTTTTCCAGGGGCTGATCGGGGAATTTTTCTCTGATGGTGAAGATGTCCGTCAGAACCTGGCAAGGGTGGCCCTCGTCAGTCAAAGCGTTGACGATAGGGATGCTCCCGTGTCTGGCCAGGTCGTCCAGAGAAGATTGGGCATAGGTTCTAATGACCAGGGCCGCCAGATAACGCGACAAAACCCGGGCCGAGTGCGAGATGGGCTCCCCGCGTGAAAACTGGGTCTGATTTTCGCTCAAGACCACGGCATGGCCGCCCAGTTCGGTGATGGCGCACTCGAAGCTGACCCGGGTGCGGGTGGAGTTTTTGTTGAAAATCATGCCGAGGCCGCGTCCGCCCAGGTGCGGGCGCAAATATTGGCCGCGAGCGCGTTCCGCCTTCAGCGCGGCGGCCCGGGTCATGATATGATAAATTTCGTCTTTCGTCAGGTCGTCGAAGGAAATGAAATGTCTGGCTTTGCCCATGATGACGCGGCTCCTGTTCTTCACTGGGGATAGACGGTTTTGACGGCCTCTTTCAAAGCCGGCATGAGAATGTCGATTTCGGCCGGGGCGACGATGAGGGGCGGGGCGAAACGCAGCGCCGTGCCGGTCACGGCGTTGACCAGAAAGCCGCGTTTGTGCAGCTCCGCCGCCACCGGGCCGGAAGGACGCGTCAGCTCCAGGGCCAGCAGCAGGCCCTGCCCCCGGACCTCGACGGCCAATTCCGGGCCAAGTTCCGCGGCCAGTTCCTCCAGCCGGTTTTTGAAATAGGCGCCGGTCGTTTTGACGTTGTTCAGAAAGTCGGCTTCAAAAATAGTCTGAACCATGACCAGACCCACGGCCATGGCCAGGGGCGATCCGCCGACGGTGGTGGAATGGCTGCCCGGGGTCAGGCGCGCGGCCACATCGTCCCGGGCCAGCATGGCCCCGGCGGCCACGCCGCCGCCGATGCCTTTGGCCAGGGTCATGATGTGCGGCAGAAGGTCGTATTGTTGAAAGGCATATTTAAAGCCGGCGCGGCCAATGCCGGTCTGGACTTCGTCCAGGATGAGGAGCAGCTTTTTCTCCTCGCAGAATTGGGCCACTTTGGGGAAGTAATCGGCCGGAGGCGTCACCACTCCGCTCTCGCCCAAAATAGGCTCCAGCATGACGGCGCAGGTCTCTGCGGTCGCCGCTCCGGCCAGGGCCTCAATATCGCCGTAAGGCACATGGACGAAACCGGGCAGCAGGGGTTCGAAGCCTTCCTTGACCTTGTCCTGGCCGGTGGCGCTGATTGCGGCCATGGTGCGGCCGTGGAAGGAGCCTATGGCGGTGATTATGCCATGGCGTCCCGGCCCGTAAAGGTCATGGGAATATTTGCGGGCCAGCTTTATGGCCGCCTCATTGGCCTCGGCCCCGGAGTTGCAAAAAAAAGCTTTGCCCAGCCCGGAGGAGACGGTCAAAAGCTCGGCCAGCTTCACCAGCGGCTCGCTGTAGAAATAGTTGGAAATATGTATGACGCGGGCCGCCTGTTCAGCTATGGTCCTGACGATTATTTCCGGCGCGTAGCCCAGGGCGCAGGTGGCCACGCCGCCAAGAAAATCCAGATATTCCTTCCCGTCGGCGTCCCACAGCTTCATGCCCCGGCCGTGGTCAAAAGCCAGTTCATAGCGGGCGACGTTGCCCATAAGGCATTTATGGCCTATGGCCACGATTTCTTTTGTCGACAGAGACATCTTAATATCCTTTCAAACAGGCCGCTACAGAACGACTTCAGTGCCGCAGCCTTCGTCGGTGAACAGTTCCAGCAAAATGGCGTGGGCCCGCCGTCCATCCAGGATACAGGCCCCGGCGCAGCCGCGAGCGACCGCTTCACGGCAACATTCCAGCTTGGGGATCATGCCGCCGGAAATGACGCCTTTTTCCCGCCATGACTCGATATCGGCTATTTTGAGGCGGGGAACCAGCTTCCGGTCCTGATCCAGAACGCCGTCCACATCGGTCAGCAGCATCAGCCTTTCGGCCTCCAGCGCCCCGGCCACGGCCCCGGCCACGATGTCGGCGTTGATGTTGAAGGTCTCGCCATGCCGGCCCACCCCCACCGGGGCGATGACGGGAATGACGTCGCCGGCGCTGAGGTGGCGCAGAAAATCGGTGTTTATGCGGGTCGGCTCGCCCACCAGCCCTATGTCCAGTATTTCCGGAGGCGGATTATCGCCGCCGGCCGCCTTCCTGGTCAGTTTTTTCCGTTTGGCGCGGATAAGCTGCGCGTCCTTGCCGGAAAGGCCGACGGCCCGGCCGCCGACGCTGTTGATCAGGCTGACGATCTCCTTGCCGACTTTGCCGGAGAGAACCATCTCCACCACATCCATGGTGGCTTCGTCAGTGAAGCGCTGACCTTCCACAAAATGCGACTCGATGCCCAGGCGCGACAGAAGAGCGTTGATCTGCGGGCCGCCGCCGTGCACCACCACCGGATTTAGGCCGACATATTTCAAAAGAGTCACGTCCTCGGCGAAGCCCTTTTTCAGCTCCGCGTCCACCATGGCG
This sequence comes from Candidatus Adiutrix sp., assembly GCA_031273445.1. Classification (GTDB taxonomy): domain Bacteria; phylum Desulfobacterota; class Desulfarculia; order Adiutricales; family Adiutricaceae; genus Adiutrix. The sequence goes on from JAISRV010000214.1 coordinate 3,621, forward strand.
TGCCCGCCGTATTTGATGACGATGGTGGCGCCCTGGTATTTTCTGATATAGGGCAGGGCCTCTATCAGAACCTGGGCCCGGCTGTGGTCGATTTTGCCGCTCATGGCCGCTCTCCTTCCGGC
>JAISRV010000330.1 GCA_031273445.1 Candidatus Adiutrix sp.
GCGGATGACTGAAAAGGGGCCTCAATATGGCCCCTTTCCTGGTATGAGGCGATGGCGAAGGCCGTTCGCCCCATACCCTACTTAGGCGATGATGGACGACATACTCGAAAACTTCCGGCAATACCTAATCGCGGTCAAAGGCCGTTCGCCCCATACCGTCAAGGCTTATACGGCCGAGACGGCGGCTTTCGGGGCCTTCCTCCGGGAGCGAGGCCGCCGCGCCTGGACCGAGGCCGACAAAGGCGAAATCAGAGCCTTTCTCTTTGAACTAAAAAAAAGCCGGGCCAATGTTTCCGTTTCCAGGGCCCTGTCGAGCCTTAGAGCCTTCTACCGCTGGATGATCCGCGAAGGCGAGACGGACTTCAACCCGGCCGCCTCCGTGACCAGCCCCAAGCTGCCGAAAAAACAGGCTCTTTTCATGACCGAAAGGGAGGCGGAAGCCTTTCTTGAAGAAGAAGACGAAGGCGGCGACGCCGACGGCCTGGCTCTGCGCGATCAGGCCGTCTTTGAGCTGATTTATTCGACGGGCCTCAGGGTGGGAGAGCTGGCGGGGCTGGACCTGCCCGATGTGGAATTGCCCTCCTTAAAGCTCATGGTGCGCCGGGGCAAGGGCGGAAAAGACAGGCTGGTTCCCTTTGGCGAACCCGCGGCCGAGGCTCTCCGCGCCTGGCTGGCCGTGCGCGCTGATTTTTACAAAGCCGGCCTGAGCGGCGAAGCCGTTTTTCTGGGGCGGCGCGGCCGCCGCCTGGGGGATCGCGAAATTCGCCGGACGCTGGATAAGCGTCTGGCCGGCGCCGGCTTGGACGCTCAGTACAGCCCCCACAGCCTGCGCCATAGTTTCGCCACACACCTGCTTTCCGCCGGGGCCGACTTAAAGGCCATTCAGGAAATGCTGGGCCACAGCTCCCTGGCCACCACCCAGCGCTACACCCACCTTGATCTGGAACGGCTGCGACGGGTTTACCGCGCGGCGCACCCGCGCGCCAGAATCAGGGCCGGCGAAGATAAGAATTAAAGCTTTAAGGAGACAATAATATGCCAGAGGCCAACGGGCCTTTTTTCGAGGCCACCACCATCCTGTCGGTGCGGCTGAACGGCCAGGTGGCCGTCTGCGGCGACGGCCAGGTCACCATGGGCTCAACGGTCATGAAGAGCACGGCTAAAAAAGTGCGGCGTCTGCATCATGACCAGATCATCTGCGGCTTTGCCGGGGCCACGGCCGACGCCTTCACTATTTTCGAGCGTTTCGAAGACAAGCTGGTGAAATACAGCGGCCAGCTTTTGCGCTCGGCCGTGGAGCTGGCCAAAGACTGGCGCACCGACCGCAGCCTCCGCCGCCTGGAAGCCCTGCTTCTGGCCGTGGACAACCAGTCGAGCCTGCTTTTGTCCGGCTCGGGCGACGTCATTGAACCGGACGACGGCTTACTGGCCATCGGCTCCGGCGGTTCCTTCGCCCTGGCCGCCGCCAGGGCCCTGACGCGCCATAAGCCCGAATTGGGCGCGGCCGACATAGCCGCGGAGGCCATGAAAATAGCGGCCGACATCTGCATCTACACCAACAGCAATTTCACGCTGGAAGTTATTTGATCTCGGTCGAAGTCTGACGGCAATCCAGGCCCCGCGCTCCAATAGCGCTTCGCTTAAAACGTTACACGGCAATAGTCGGAAGGGGCGGAATTCGCCCTTACGGATTAGGCCCCGCGAGGTAATATAAATGTCTGATTCCATGTCTCAAACCTTGAATCTGACCCCAAAAAGGATAGTCTCTGAATTGGACAGATATATCGTCGGCCAGGCCGCCGCCAAAAGAGCCGTGGCCATCGCCCTGCGCAACCGCTGGCGGCGGCTGATGGTCGACGGGAAAATGCGCGATGAAATATCGCCTAAAAATATCATAATGATCGGCCCCACCGGCGTCGGCAAGACGGAAATCGCCCGTCGTCTGGCCCGGATGACCCGCTCGCCTTTCATCAAAGTCGAGGCCTCAAAATACACCGAGGTGGGCTATGTGGGCCGGGACGTGGAATCCATGATCCGTGAGCTCATGGACCTGGCCGTGCACATGGTTCAGGATGAGGAAAAGGCGGCCATGGCCCAGAAAGCGGGCGAAATGGCCGAAGAGCGTCTGCTGGACTTATTGCTGCCGAGCGGCCGGGCGGCCGCCGGCGGCCCGCCGGGAATAGACGGGCCGAATTCGGCGAAGCCGCGGGTCGAGGCCACCCGTGAAAAATTTCGCCGTATGCTGCAGGCCGGCGAACTGGACGATCGTGAAGTGGAGGTGGAAACCCAGGAGAGCGGCGCCCCTCAGCCCATGGCCCGCATTTTCACCGGCATGGGCCTCGACGACATGGAAAAAAATCTCAACGAGGCCATGAGCCATCTCTTCCCCAAAAAAATCCAGAAACGCAAAGTAAAAATTCGCGAAGCCTGGGATATACTGATCTCCGATGAAGCCTCGCGTCTGGTGGATATGGACAAGGTCGCCGCCGAGGCCAAAACGCGGGTGGAGCAGCACGGCATCGTCTTCATCGATGAGCTGGACAAAGTCGCCGGCCGCGAAAACCGCTCCGGCCCCGACGTCAGCCGTGAAGGCGTACAGCGCGACCTGCTGCCGCTGGTGGAAGGTTCGACGGTGCCGACCAAATATGGGCCGGTCAAAACCGACCACATTCTCTTTATCGCCGCCGGCGCCTTCCATGTGGCCAAGCCCAGCGACCTGATCCCGGAGCTTCAGGGCCGCTTCCCTATCCGGGTGGAGCTGTCGCCGCTGACCAAGGCGGACTTCGTGCGTATCCTGACCGAGCCGGAAAACGCTCTGACCATTCAATACCGCCTGCTTCTGGCGACGGAAAAGCTGGAACTGGATTTCTCCGACGAGGCCATTGAGGAACTGGCTGATCTGGCCTGCCAGGTCAACGAAAAAAATGAAAATATCGGCGCCCGGCGCCTGGCCACCATCATGGAAAAACTTTTAGACGAAGTTTCTTTCGAAGCCCCGGACATCAGCCCGACTAAAATCGCCGTGACTCCGCAATATGTGCGCGAGCGCCTGGGCGACCTGGTTGAAGACGCCGACCTGACCCGTTATATCCTGTAGCCGGAAGGAGAGCGGCCATGAGCGGCAAAATCGACCACAGCCGGGCCCAGGTTCTGATAGAGGCCCTGCCCTATATCAGAAAATACCAGGGCGCCACCATCGTCATCAAATACGGCGG
>JAISRV010000362.1 GCA_031273445.1 Candidatus Adiutrix sp.
GGTCACGATAACCACCAGAACGCCGGCCGCCGTAGCGGCCAGGACGTCAAGCAGGAAGTCCATGAGCGCCTCCCTTCCGGGAGACTGCCCCACTTGCAGAATACGCCACTCCCCGCCGATATTCAAGCCGTTATTGCGCCTGACCAGGGTTTTTCATAATTTTATGAAAAAGGGTATCGAAGGGTATCGATAGTAACGACACCCTTCAGGCCCCCGGCCAGGGTCTCACCAGTAACGACCACCTTCAGCCCCGGCCCGGCCCTGGATTACCACTAGAAGGAAGCCCCCCCCTGATCACTCCCTTGTGGTTCCCCTCTTCGCCTCGATTGATAAATCTCAAATTTGAGAATAACCCCCGCCCGCGCACCGGCTCCCCAAAGTTATGGAGCGTGAGGCAAGAGAAAAATCCCCGCGTTGAAATAGGGTTTCCGCCGGATTTGGCGAGAACCGCCCGCGCACCGGGTTTCACAATTTTGTGATTTGTGAGACGGATCCGCCCCTTACGATCTGGATGCCCAAAGCTTCCGGAGCGTCTCCAGTTCGGCCCCAAACTCAGTCCGCCCGGCTTCGGCAAGCTTCAGGGTTCGCCGCACATAATCCCCGCCGCAAATTATTGAGGCCGCCGGTATCAGGCCCGCCCCGGGTCTCTTTGCCCAGCTCGGCCAGGGCCGCAATCCAGGCCAGCCAGCGCCGCCCGGCTTCGACTATTTCCACCCCGGCGGGGTCGTCGTCGCTCGGCCCCATCAGCGCGTCGATAAGGGCGGTTTTCGACTGATCGAGACCGTAAGCCGCAATCATCAGAATGTGACTCGCCCAGAAACTTTCCGAATAAGCCTCCATCAACCCCGGCGGGGTCAGCGCGGTCATCATCGCCTCGCTATGAGATAGGGCCGCCTCGAAGCTCAGAGAGGCCCTTTCAAGGCCGCTCAGCCTGTCATAGTTTCGCCGCAATTCGTTTAACATCATCGCCATTTCATTTCACCTCTCTCGGTTTGGGGCGGATTTCCAGCGCCGCTTTGAGCGCGGCCACTTCATCACGCAACACGTCAATTTCTTCAATCCGCCCGGCGGCCGTTATCAGCGCCGCAATTTCCCCGGCCACGCTTGCCGACAGCTCCCCGGCGGCCGTCTGTTTCATAATGGCTTGTACCTGGTCAAGCAGACCGACTTCCGGCAGCTCGAACGGTTCCGGCATGGTCTGGGGTTTGGCGCGTGGAATAGCCCTGTCTAAAATCAGCTCAACGGCCCTCATATTTCCCGCCAAGGCCTCAGCCACGAGCGTCGGCAAGATTTGATCGGCCGCCTCGCGAAGCATCTTCAGCTGCGGATTAACCGCCCCTTTCGGTTTCCCGGCCGGGTTCCCGCTTTGACCTTTCACAAAACGACTCATATCTGTAAATCCCCTGCTTTTTCAGGCCAGCCCGGCCCATCATAGCCCCGCCGCAAAAAAATCGCTCTATGCGGCGCTCAGGGCCGCCTCCTGCAATTTGCCGTGAGCCTTGAGAATGGTTTTGTAACGCGTCTCCGCCTCTCTCAAAAATTTGGAGAGCGTCCAGTAGACGAAATATTCAGCAGACCGCCGACTCCCGGCCCAGATGAAATTGACTTGGTGACGAATCTGGAAGGCGATGACGCTTTGCGCGGCCGCGTGCGGATTCAGGCCGCCCCAATATTGCTTTGAAGCCAGCTCGCCGAAACTCGCCTCGACGACCACCGCAAAAAATTCCAGCCCCCGGCCCCGGCATAACTCGCGCTCAAATCTTTCACGGTTCGCGCCGATTAGGCATGACGTTAGGTCGTTAAGTGATTTCCGCTCCAGGGCGATTCGGTCTTCCAGCCCTTGCAAGCTGTAATCGCCGGTTTGCAGGGTTCCCACAATCGTCTCCACGTCTTCCCGCTCGGCGAAGGTGAAGGGGTTTTGTTCCCGGCTGTCAATGACGATCATCATGGAGAACCTGCTTATCTCCGGTTATTATCATCACGCCGGCCGCAATCTTTGAGTTGAACTTGTGAAGCGGACATTCCTCATCTGGGCAAAACTCAATCGCCGCTATGTTGACCACTCTATCCTCGGCCCTGCATGATATGCATTTTTGAAAAGCCATTCTCATCAGGTCTTGGGCCAGTCCGGCCTTTTGGCCCTCTCCCTTATGTTCGGCAATGTAGGAGGCGGCCAAAGATTCAAATGCCGCGCCCAACTGTTCAAGGGGCTTCTCCTGTTCCGGCCGTAGTTGAAACTGCAAAACGTCGCTCATCGATCTTCCTTTCACGAAAAGGGGTCTCACTCGGTGAGTACCCCGGTTAAAGTTTCGTCTCCCGCGCCGTGCCCTGCTGCTCTTCTGACGCGAACTCCCCGGCCGTTTCATTCAGCAACTTCACAAATTTTTTAAACTCTAAAGTTCCGCCCATTAATCACCTCTCGGATTTTTTTTACCACAAGGAGAAGATTACCCTTGAGTCACAACGCGTTTCTGTAATTTTCAATAGGAAGGCCCAAGTCTCGAATTGTGGGTTGGGGGGGGGGTGCGGGATCGTTTTCCCTGGTTCTTATAAACTGTCACCTGACAGTTCCCCGCGTAGGTGGAAATAAAACCCTACAAACCCGCCAAACCCACACATTCAAATCTGAACGGCCGCCCATTGTTTGGTCTTTCGGTAGTCTTGGCCGACAATTTTGAGGCCGTCCACAATGCGCCCTTCATAGGCTTTCAATAACTTGCCCAGGGTCTTTGAGTTAAGCCCCCTCGGCGAATTTATGGCGTTCTCGAACGCCTCGTTTAACGTCGGGTCGCCCGCTTTAATAGCCTCGGCCGCCGTTGTCGGCGCATCTCCGAACCGGTCGCGCCAGGCCGTCAATACCGCTCCCAGGCTCTCGGTTACGGGAATCGGCATCGGCCAACCCCCTTCTTGTGGCAAGCGGGTCTTCCGTGTCCAGCCAGACCAGAGCGCCCCTAACCAGGTTCGACCAGTCTTCAAATCGGCCAAATTCCTTCCAGTCCGGCTTCGGTCGCCCGGCCAGATGATAGGCCCTCAAGATTGTCAATCCGGCGGTCACAAGCCGCGCCCGGTTTTCGGGAATCCATCGCGTCAGGTCGATTTCAAAATGCCGTTCTTCAGGCTTCTCCATTTCCGCATCGATCTGGATAAGCAAAGCCCGCGTCGTCAGGATAAGCAAAGCCCGCGTCGTCAGGTCTCCGGCAATCGTCAGATTGTTTCCCGTCGCCAGAATCGTCATGACGTTTGGGGCCGTCACGCTTTTTGAAGCGCCCAAAATACGATCGTCAATGGTAGTCGATGTTAAAAGCGCACATAAAAAGTCGCCCTTAAAAGTTGTCGCGATATTGTCGAAGTTGAGTACCGAAGTTCCCTTCAATGCGTGTGTAAAAAGAGACTTGCGGACTTCTTCGGCATCATGACTATAGGGAATTAAAGTACACTTTAGGCCGGTTCCGATCAACGCGATGGCATCGGCCAAAAGACTTTTGCCGCTCCCCTTTTCCGGCGCTGTTATTCCGAAAAGCGGAACCTTCGGCAAGCATAGCCGCACCAAAACGGTTAAGACCGCCGCCAAGGCCGCCGCCAGGTCAGCGCCGGAAACAAAAGGGAAGCCCGCCAGCGGCTCCATGATCGTTTTTAAGGCATTTTCAGCTTTTAAAGTGCCTTTGGTTGCCTCCGGCTCCGCCTTGCCAGCGGGGCCGGGCCTTTTTTGGCCCCCGGCCTCATCAATGGCGGCAACGATTTTTTTGGCGCTGAATCCTTCAACAGGTTCCGGTTCAACAGGCAATCGCATGATCGTTCCTCTTCTCTTCTTCTACAAAATCCGCGCAATCCCAGCCCGCCGGCTTGTCGGCCGGTATGGGCAGGATTGAGACTTTATTTTTCCGATATTCCAGCAATATTTTTGAAACCTCATCCATCGCATCTCTCCCGGCTTTGTCGGCGTCCGGCCAGAGGATAAACGGCCCGGCCCCGTCCAGCGTCCGCCAGTCGGAGAGTTTCGCCGCTTGGGAACCGCCATGCCAGGTCAGCGGCAGGAAGTCGTTGATATAGAAGGATTTCGCGGCCTCGAAACATTTTTCGCCTTCGACGATCAACACCGGCCGCCGGTCTCCGAAAGACCTGGCCGACTCGATTTCCCTCAGCCCCAACAGAGGCCGCGGCCCCGGCGGAAGGCGGTTATGCCAGCCTTCCACGCCGTCAAGAATGCCGTAAGACAGAGGCAAAATCAGCTTCCGGCGGCCCCTGGCGGCGTTCCAGCGGCGAATAAAGAAGGCCACGAACCATTCTCCCCACCTCTTGCCCGGCCGCTCGTAGGGGCTTATCAAATCAGGCTTCGGGTAACGGCCGTTCATGGTAAAATCCGCTTCCGTCGGCGGGTCTGGCGGAGACGGTATGGCTTTGAATGCGGCGCCAGGCGAAGGCGCGGCTGAATGGGAAGAATTACCTCTAGGGAAAGATGGTTCTCTCCTAGTGGTTATTCCGTTCTTCGCCCCGGCCTGATCGGCTCCAGGGTCAAGAAGGCCGTATTCAACTTTCAGCCGTTCGGCCGCCTCGCCCATGCCGCATCCCCATCTGGCCGCGTGGAGCGCAATCAAATCCCGGCCGCGTTCACCGGTTGCGAAGTCGAAATACTCGCCGGTTATTTGATTCCAGCAGAAACTATCGCCTGGATTGCCGTATTTGTCGCCGCATTGAATTTCATTGCCGCGCCTTCGGCCGTTCGGGAACAACTCGCGCCAATTGACCATGGCCAACAGCGCCAGATTAAGCGCATGGAAATCCATGTCCGCGCTCGGCCGTCAAGCGGCCCCTCCGCGCTTTCTGGCCGCAAAAAAGGCGTCCATGTCCTCACGGCCATAAAGCACCTTCCGGCCGATTTTGACGTAGGGGAACCCGATGGTTTTGGTTACCCGGTCACGGTCCAGGCTGGGGATGGGGATGTTGTAGGTGTTCGAAGTTTCGTGGCGAGTCAGCCAGTTCTTTTTCTCATTGCTCATCATGTCGCCTCTTATCGTGTTGCTGTCCACCATGCGTGGTGTATGCAAAAAGGATAAGGGGTGGTTGCGGTTATTGGAACCCTACAAACACCGTGGCGACGATAAATGCCCCCTAAACGCCGTGAACGACATTGAAGGAGTTGTCAACGGTATGGGGATGTTAAGTGGTATATGCAAAAAGCCTTGTGAGGCAAGGCTTTTATCAGTGTGAGGATGTTATTTGCTGACGGCGCTGGGAGGGTGTTTTTTCCAGGAGTTGCCGCCGATCCTGTCGATATATTCGTCAGGCATTTTTTCACGAAAAAATTCCATTTGGGCGTCTGTAATAGCTGCGCTCTCTTCCTGGAACATCTTCTGCAGGTCGGGTCTTGAGAGTAGCTTTTTCTCTTCCTTGACGCACCGCACCCCAACATTTAGCATAAAGCCAAAGGCCGCTTTCCAGGCGTTTAGGGCGTTTTCATTTTTCTTATTTAAAGCCGCCTGTGTGCGTAAGATTAGCCACTGCTCGCCATAGGCCGTTTTCGACTCCGCTATGCGGGCGTTTGCCTTTTCCAAGGCTTCCGACAACCTGTCCCGCTCGGTCGCGGCTTCAGTTCGTTCGGCCTGTGCTTCAGCAAGTTGTGATTCCAATTCCGCTACACGGGCCTTTAACCTGCTATCATCAATTGAACTCGCGTCTTGTTTATTGTCCTGCCGGGCCTTCCATCTCTCCCAATCAATCCGTTCGATGGTGAGGCCTGAAAGCCTTGCTGTCGTATAATATGGAACCGTGCAATCCTGATAGCCCTGTAATTTTTTATATCGTCTGAACTCTTCCTCACAAGAGGCTATCAATCTGTCTTCGCCGTCATAGTTAAGCCTGATTACTAATTAAGATAAGCCCTGTTTTAGAAGGTGGAAGGGCAAGGGCTCAGTTCTTAATGCGACATAGGCCAACCTTGTGAGCATAGTGGCAAGGTCGAAACGGCGGTTGAAGC
>JAISRV010000414.1 GCA_031273445.1 Candidatus Adiutrix sp.
ATCGGCCAACACGGCCGCGCCTGGGAGCATTATGACGCCGACGTGGTGGCCTGCGCCATGAAAGACTGGGCCCTGAGCCGGGGGGCCACCCACTACACCCACTGGTTTCAGCCCATGACCGGCCTCACCGCTGAAAAGCACGACGCCTTTCTGGCCCCGATGCCCGACGGAGCGGCCATCAGCGATTTTTCCGGCAAACACCTGATCAAGGGCGAGCCCGACGCCTCCTCCTTCCCTTCCGGCGGTCTGCGCTCAACCTTCGAGGCCAGGGGCTACACCGCCTGGGACCCGACCTCCCCCGCCTTCGTCCTGCGCCACGGCGGCACGGTCACTCTCTGCATTCCCACGGTCTATTACTCCTACACCGGCGAATCCCTGGACCGTAAAACCCCGCTTTTGCGCTCCGTGGCCGCCATCAGCCGCGAGGCCTCGCGGCTGATGAAGCTGATAGGCCTGTCCGACTGCGAATACGTGACCCCGCAGGTGGGGACGGAACAGGAATATTTTCTGGTGGATCGCCGGCTGGCCCAAAGGCGGCCCGACCTGGTCATGAGCGGCCGCACCCTTTTCGGGGCCCGCCCGGCCAAAGGCCAGCAGATGAGCGACCACTTTTTCGCCGCCATTCCCCAGCGGGTGCTGGAGTTTATGAACGACGCCGAAAAGCGCCTTTTCGCCCTGGGCGTCCCCGTGCACACCCGCCATAACGAGGTGGCCCCTTGTCAGTATGAGGTGGCCCCCATTTTCGAATCAGTCAACGTGGCCATCGATCACAACATGCTGGTCATGGAAGTGCTGTCCCGCACGGCCGAAGACCATGACCTGACCTGTCTTCTGCACGAAAAGCCCTTCAAATACGTCAACGGCTCAGGCAAGCACAACAACTGGTCGCTCATGGACAACACCGGCCGCAACCTCTTGGATCCCGGGCATCATCCGGCGGAGAACCTGCCGTTCCTGGTGACCCTGGCCGCCATCATGCGCGCCATCCACCTCTACAGCCCGGTCTGGCGCATCGGCATCGCCGGGGCCGGCAACGACCACCGGCTCGGCGCCAACGAAGCGCCCCCGGCCATTGTCTCGGCCTATGTCGGCGGCGAAATTGAGGGCGTCATCGACGCCGTCATCAACGGCGACGCCCCCGGCGAAAAAGGCCCCAACGCCTCCCGCCAGGTCGATCTGGGCGTCCATTCCCTCCCCAGCCTTTTCACTGATTCGTCCGACCGCAACCGCACCAGCCCCATGGCCTTCACCGGCAACAAGTTCGAATTCCGGGCCCTGGGCGCCTCCCAGTCGTCGGCGACCATCAACATCGCCCTGAACGTGACCGTGGCCAGAACCATGAGCGACATTTCCGACGCCATTGAGAAAATCATGGCCGAAGGCAAAAGCGGGCGGGAGGCGGCCAGGGAGCTATTGCCCAAATTTTTTAAAGAACACCGGGTCACCGTCTTCAACGGCGACAACTACAGCGCCGAATGGGTGGATGAAGCGGCCCGCCGGGGGTTGCCGAACCTTAAGGATTCCGTTCAGGCCCTGGCCCTCTACGACACTCCGGCCATAATCGACGTCTTTGAAAGTCAGAAAGTTCTCTCCCGGCCGGAAATTCTGGCCCGCCAGCAAATCCTGCTGGAGGACTACATCGGCCGCCTCCTGATCGAAGCCGACCTGACGCTGAGCATGGGCCGCACCATCATTGAACCGGTGGGCCTCAAATCCCAAGACGCCCTGGCCGCCTCCGCCCTCAGGATCAGGGAACTGACCGGAAAAAACGGCGCGGAACTGAAAGCCTTCAACGAAATCAGCGCCCTGACCGAGGGGCTGTCCGAAGCCGTCACAGAGCTGGAAGAAGCCCTGGTCCGGGTCAGGGCGGTCCCCGACGAGCCGCCGCTGACCAAAGCCGCCGCGGCCCGCGACAACCTTTTGCCGGCCATGGCCAAATTGCGCGACTACGCCGACCGGCTCGAAAGCCGGGTTGAAGCCGACCTCTGGCCCTTCCCGACCTACGCCGACATTTTCTGGTCCATCTAAACAAACAGGCCGCCGGCCGGACGCGAAACCGGGGCCTTTGCGGCGCGAGCCGGCTGAAAATCGTGTTTTCAGCCGGCTCGCGCCGTGCGTGGGGCCGCGGGGCGCGGCCGCGACTGAAAAACGCCTCGGCTGTCGGCTGAAAGGCGTTGAATTTTTTTTGAAATGGGTATATGCTCCTTTTCCCCGGTTCGCGAGACCAGGGCTTTTTTTTTGCGGGCGAGGCCGGCGCGGTCCGCCCGCTGTTTCCGCCGGGGGGCGGGCCGCCGCCTCCGGCGCCGCCGTTTATCATCTTCAAGGCCTCCGTGGTGCGCGTTATGTCCAGTCGTTTCTTTTATCCCAAACTCTTAAGCTGCCTGAAACAGTATTCCGGGGCCACCCTCCGCAAAGACGCCCTGGCCGGCCTGGCGGTGGGCCTGGTGGCCGTTCCCCTGGCCATCGCCTTTGCCGTCGCCGCGGGCGTCAGCCCGGAAAAAGGCCTGATCACGGCCGTGACGGCCGGCTTTCTGACCTCCCTTCTGGGGGGCTCGCGCGTGGCCATAGGCGGCCCCACCGGGGCCTTCGTCGTCATCATCCTGGCCGTCGTCCAGCAATACGGGCTGAGCGGCCTCATCATCTGCACCATCATGGCCGGGGTCATTCTCCTGATCATGGGTCTATTGCGGCTGGGAGCCTTCATCAACTACGTCCCCTACCCGCTGATAAGCGGCTTCACCAGCGGCATCGCCCTCATGATCTTTTCGACCCAACTGAAAGATTTCCTGGGTCTGCCTCCGGGCGGCGCGGAATCGGGCTTCATCGCCTCGCTGCGCTCGGTCATAACGGGTCTCGGCGATATTCACGGGCCGACCCTGGCGCTGTCGGCCTTCTCTTTTCTGGCCATCGCCTTCTGGCCGAAACGCTGGCGCGGGGCGGCGCCCGGCCCCGTGGCCATACTGATTCTGGCGACCTTCGTCAGTTGGCTTTTCAACTTGCCCGTGGCCACCGTCGGCAGCCGCTTCCCTGGCTTTCAGGGCGGTTGGCCCGGTTTTCAGATGCCCGCCTTCAACCTGGAAACCTTCAACTTTCTGTTGGGCCCGGCGGTGACCATCGCCCTGTTGGGGGCCATAGAATCGCTTTTGTGCGCCGTGGCGGCCGACGGCATGATCGGCGACAAGCACGACCCCAACCAGGAACTGATGGCCCAGGGCCTCGCCAACATCGTCGCCCCCTTTTTCGGGGGCCTGCCGGCCACCGGGGCCATCGCCCGCACGGCCGCCAACATCAGAAACGGCGGGCTCACGCCGGTGTCGGGCCTGATCCACGCCCTGGTCTGCCTGTTGGTGCTTTTAGCGGCCACGCCCTTGGCCAGGGCCGTGCCCCTGGCCGTGCTTTCGGCCATTCTCATGACGGTGGCCATCAATATGGGCCAGTGGCGGGAATTTTTACGCCTCAAAAGCTACCCTAAAAGCGACGACGCCGTCTTTTTGCTCACTTTTTTTCTGACCATCATCTTCGATCTGACCGTGGCCGTGGAAGTGGGCATGATCACGGCCGCGATTCTCTTCATCAAACGCATGGCCAACCAGACCAACGTGGACATGCGGCCCCTGGCGCTGGCCGTCGACGAAATGGATTTCGACGACCCCCGCCAGGGCGTCAACGAGGAAATCATGATCCTGCGGATTCAGGGCGAATTGTTTTTCGGCGCGGCCCAGAAACTGCAAACGGCCATGCGCTGTCTGGCCCAAAAACCCAAAGTGCTGATCCTCAAAATGAAATACGTCTTTTCCCTGGACGCTTCTTCCTTGGTCATTTTAAATGAACTGATCGAAGGGGCCCGGAGGCGGGGCATTACGGTCTATATTTCCGGCCTGACCAGGCAGCCGCTGGAGGCGGCGAAAAAGTCCGGGCTGCTGCGGCGCCTGGGCGCGGAGTCGTTTTTCAACGATCAGGCCGCGGCGGTGGAGGCGGCCTGCCGGCTCCTGGAAAAATCGTCGGAAGAGGCGGAAGGCCGGACGGACGGCGGACATTAAAAAGGCCGACGCGCGCCCCAAGGCCCGGCCGCCCCGGCCAAGCCGGCGCGAAGCAATAAAAACTACCCGCTGAGGCCGGCATTATGCTATAATCCGTAATTGATTCATAAAAATCGCCGGGCCGCTCATAAACCCAAAAACGTCAAGGGCGAGTATTAAAATGCGCGAAATTTTGTATCCTCTGGTTAATGTGGACGTAAAAACTTTGATCGCCGTTCTGTTCTGGGGCAACCTGGTTTCAGTCGTGCTGGTTTTTTCCTATCGCCTTTTCAGCAGCCGGCATATAACCGACCGGGTGCTGGCGGCTCATTTCATCCTGGGCAAGGCCTTTCAGTGCGCGGCTTACTTTTTCCTCTTTTTCCGCAACGCCCTGCCGGACCTGTTGTCGGTCAACCTGGGCAACACCCTCCTGATGATAGGCTTCTATTGGGAAGCGCTGGCCATGATGACCATAATCAAAATCACCGGCAAAAAAACGCACCGCCTGGTGACCATGATCATGATCATCTCGGTCGTCGTCTTCAACGCCGTCGAGGCCGCCCGGCCCGATTCCTCGCTGCGGGTCATCACCGCCTCTTTCTGCGTCTTCGCCATGCTGATCGCCCCCAACATCTGGCTCATTTGCTCCAAAGACCCCAGCAACTTCAAAAAACTCATCGGGTGCTTCTATTCGGTCGTGCTCGTGCTTTTGCTGCCGCGCATAGTTTACGCCATGTTCCACCATGTCGACATTCTGACCAATTTCCTAATCCAGACCATGACCTTCCTGGCCCTGGCCATGTTGATGATCTTCAGCCTCCCGGCCTATATTCTGCTGATGAAGGAAGACTCGGATCTGGCCATAATCACCCTGGCCACCACCGACGCCCTGACGGGCCTGCCCAACCGCCACTTCTTTCTGGATTCGGCGGAAAGAGTCTTCAACCGGCACCGCGGGGAAGGCTCTCCGCTGGCCCTCATCTTCTGGGACATAGACCACTTCAAAAAAATAAACGACGCCCACGGCCACGTTTTCGGCGACTCGGTGCTGGTGCGTCTGGGCGCGATCGTGCGCGAGAGCCTGCGGGCGGTCGACCTGGCCTGCCGTTACGGCGGCGAAGAATTCATAGCCCTTTTGCCTAAGGCCGATGCCGTCATCGCCGAAAAAGTGGCCAAAAGAATCATGGAACAAATCGCCAAATCGTCTTTTCCCCAACATCCGGAGTTCAGCTTCACCGCCAGCATCGGCATCACCGACGGCGTCCCCAACCCTGACGACACACTGGAAGATTTCATCAAACAAGCCGACGCGGCCATGTATGAAGCCAAAAACGCCGGCCGCAACAGAATCGCCAAGAGCCCCGCCGGTAAAATACCTGAAAATGAAATAAAATGTAAATGATCGGCTTGGCTGACTGGGTAGCGGCTATGACCGAAGACATAAAAACAGGCCGGCCGGGCGCCGCCTTCAGGTTCGGTTTCATTCCAACTCCCGATTTCGCTCTCACGGCCTTCACCGCGTTCATCGAAACGCTGCGCCAGGCGGCCGAAGCCGGAGGCGGCCCCGCCGCAAGGTCTTCAGTCCATTGGGAAGTCATGAGCGTGACGGACGCGCTGATCCGCTCCAGCTGCGGGGTGGAATTAAAGCCGGACAGCCCGCTGCGCGACCCGGCCGCCTTTGACTACGTC
>JAISRV010000424.1 GCA_031273445.1 Candidatus Adiutrix sp.
TTCGGTCATTTTTGATGAATAAATGACAAAACTAAACCGCCGGCCCACCCGACAGGGCTACTGTCGGGTGGATCGGCGGGATGGATTTTGTTTTTGAGGGCTAAAATCAGGTCAAAATAGGCACGGGATTACCCTGGATTTTAGAGCCCGGAATAAGGAAGCACAGATGGCTGCCGAAAGATGTTGGGGTTTGCGACACAGACAGCGATTCGCTCCAGCTCGTAAATCAGACCTATGACCCTGTGCCTGAAGCGGAACCTTGACCTCGGCATGCTTCTAGTGCATTCCGAACGCAGGATGCTAAATAAAGTGTTCGTTGGGTTTATTGCGTTGATTCTTCTATCGGAATTGAACAAGACAATGTCTGAAAAAAAGCTGTACCGGACAATGACCATGCAACAGCTCATTCGCAGTCTGTCAAAGCTCAAAATCATATATGTAGCCGGAACTCGGATAATGCGTCCTGCTTCCAAAGAACAGCGCTCTATATTTGACGCATTTAACGTGACCGCTCCGGTGTAGTTATAAATTTTGAATGGGATTTTAGGATCAACTGTTCCTTTCATTCAAATTTTGCCGACTCCGGCGATTAGGGCGCTCTTGTCGATGAATATACGACTTCGCCAAAGACCTGTCAAGGTATAACATATTTGATTTATTGATCTTTTATGGACGTAGGCGGACAGTGGCGGATGCTGGCGTTCTTCAGTGGACAAACCATAGAACCTCAAAAAATTTAAAAATTTTTTTGATAGTCGCAAAGACACTGAAGCGGCGCAACCGTCGCTTCAGTGTATGGTTATTTTTTTGTTCGATAACCTATAGACAAATATGAGCGATAATATTATAATAAAATAATCAAAATAGGAGAGGAAAATGATCGTTACATCCACTGAATTTAAGATCAATCTTGGCAAATACCTCGATCTGGTTGACCGGGAAGAAATAATCATTACCCGCAACGGTAAGCGTGTCGCCAAGCTGGTTGAGGCGGGCGACAAATCTGATTTGATAAAAGCCCTTAAGGGAGTTCTGCCGGTTGACGCGTCAATGGAAAACGCCAAAGAAGAACGGCTGGCCAGGAAATGAAGGCGGTGATTGATACGAATGTAGTGATGGATGTCCTCACGAATCGGGAGCCGTTTGTCGGTTCCTCCGAATCCGTGTTAAGCCTGGCCGCGAAAAACAAACTCCAGGCCGCGATAACGGCCAACACGATTACCGATATTGCATATTTATTGCGCAAGCACCGCCATGACCTGAAAATAGTGAAAAGCTCCTTGGCGAGCCTTATGGAACTGCTTGATGTAATTGAAGTTTCTAAAGACTGCTGTGTTAAGGCTTTAAATGTCCCCCTGGACGACTATGAAGACGCTCTTTTAGCCGAATGCGCCGGAAAGTGGGGCGCGGAACTCATTATAACCCGCGATTTGGACGATTTCATCAATTCGCCGGTAAAGGCGGCCAGCCCGGATGATTTTTTGAAGAAACACGATCCATCTTCGACCGATGGCAGCACCGACGATGATGCCTCATCTGACCTTGAAGAATAATGCCGGCCTTTCAGCCGGCGACAGGGGTTCGCATCTTCTTGGGGACGCCAATAAATTCAATGATTTAGACTAACATCAGAGGCCTTTTTTCTTTGTGGGCAAATTTGCCCATCTACTGCTCCTACAGGCTCTATAGATTTGAAAAAATCTGAAAAGGATGATAAAAGAGATAAAGTGATCAATTAACGAACTCTTACAAAGGACTTTTTTATGAGCGAACTGATCGTCAGCCGCCATACCCTGCCGGAACACCTGCTGTCGCGTATCCATAGCGACCAGATTATGGTGCGCGAGGATAACGGCACAATTACCCTGACTCCCGTGCATGAAAAACCGGAAGGCATATGCAGCCTTCTGGGGATGCTTGTCGACAGCGGCATGTCCACGGAAGCCTATTGCCGGCAGAAGCAATTGGACAAGGAATTGGAATGAGACGCTACATACTGGATGCCTGCTCCATGATCGCCGTCCTGAAACATGAACCGGGGGCTCATATTGTCGTGGATATTATTCAGGATGTGGAGGCGGATATCGCCATGCACAAACTGAATTTGCTGGAAGTGTATTACGATGTTTATCGGCGGCACGGTCAGGAGACGGCCGACAGTGTGATTCAGGAAGTCCGGCGCAATCCCATCGAGATTATTTCTGAAATCACGGATGAAGTTTTCGCCGAAGCCGGACGGCTGAAGGCCGCCTATAAAATTTCACTGGCAGACTCCATTGCGCTGGCTGAAGCGTCCGTGCTCCATGCTTCGCTGGCGACATCGGATCACCATGAGTTTGATCCGATTGAACAAGCTGAGAGCATTGAATTTTTGTGGATACGATAGCGGCGCCAGGTAAAATCAATGAATTAGAATGAAATCTGAGTCCTTGGCGCCAAGAAGATATTTACCAGTCATCGCGCATCTTTCGCTGGATTTCCACGGAACCGCCAAGGAAGACTCCGCTTGGCTCAAAGCCGACGATGATGCTTTAAGCTTGAATTGACCCCCATCCTTGTGATAATCTTCAAGACAGGTGAGGCGGCGGCTGGGCCATTTAAAAACCAGGCCAAAAATTCAAACAAATTATTTTGACGCCATCATGCTTATTGATAAATATATAAAGTAAATGATTTAAGTAAGTTAATCTATATGTTCAGGCCCCGCCCTCGCCTCAAAGAGTCGCTCCCATTGCGGGAGCTGTGGATTGAAACAATTTAAATTTAGGATAATGCAATGACAGCCCGGCTTCAGTCGGGCTTTTTTTTATAGGACTGCCCTCCCGCTTCGGTGGGTTTCTTTTTTGCTTGACAATCGAGTATTATATGTCGTAAATTACAATATAGTCTTATCCAAAATTAAATTGAAATAACGCGTTTGACTTAAGGAGCTATATAAGGAGGCTAATTATGCTTCGGTTCTCTTATCCAATAGAAATGGAGATCGCCGGCCATACCGCGATATGGACCAGGCCGGATACGGGCGACTGTCCGGTCAGTTATCCCGCCCCGACATATTCAGCGGTGAAAGCCATTTTTGAGTCTATTTTATGGGGCCCCGCGGTGATGATAGTCCCGACGAAGGTTGAACTCTGCGCGCCTGTCCAATATCACAGCTACTGCACAAATTACGGCGGCCCTCTGCGAAAGCCGGACTCCATCAAAAAAGGCAATAATTATCAGTTGCTGGCGACTGTGCTCATTGACGTCTGCTACAGGCTGCATGCGGAGGCCGCGCCGAATGCGAACAAAGACAATTTGCCGGAAAGCGCCTTAAGATGGGACGGCGCCACCACCTCGCCAGGGCACGCCTATCAGGACATGTTTAACCGGCGGCTGGAGCGAGGGCAGTGCTATTCCGTGCCGGCGCTGGGCTGGCGGGAATTCACTCCGTCATACTTCGGCAAGTTCCGCGAAAATACCCGCGTACTGACCGATTTGCCGCGGATCATCATACCGTCCATGCTGCGGCAGGTGTTTTCGAAAGGCTATAAGTCGGCGGTGAGCTACACCTATGACCAGAATCTTGCGATTACCGACGGCGTGCTGGAGTTTCCCGCAAAAGGCGGCGCCTTATGTTAAATGAATCGTACGAACTGCACAAAACACTGCGTGGCGCGGGGATCAAACTTGATAATTGGCATAGGGAATATAAGCCGATTCCTAAAACCCCGTGTTTCCGGCTTTGGTTGTCTGATGACGGCGCCGTCGAGGCCATTGAAGCGGTAAGCGAAGAGCTGGCCGTAGCCTTGCGGAAGTTTGGCGACAATCAATCAACCTTCCCCGCCTTTAATATCGCCCCGCTGTATCGACTGACCGAGGCGCGTCAAATCAGCGAACTGGAACGTTTCGCCGCGGGCAAGGCCTTGTTGGACATTGACAAGTTAAAGTCATGGCGCACCTCGGACAATTGGCGCGACAGCGATAAAAAATTGCCTGATCTCAATAAAAAAGTATATAATTGTGTCGTCACAAGAAGCGAAATGCTGCTGAAAGCGATCAAAAAGCAAGACGCTGCGCTTGAAAATTCCATCACAAAGCTTATTAAACTGACCAGGACATACGCCGAAAGAACGGATGGCGGCTTTCGTTCGGCGTTGGAAGCCTGTGTTTTAAAAAAATTGCAAAACAGGGAAAATGTCGGCCTGTATTTGCAATTTCTGTTTCATATCGGCGATGAAAAGAAACCGCACAAAGATGATCGGGGCGCCTTGTCCGTCATATTGGATTTCGCCGGTTGGGAAGGGCACGAATACCCCATTGCCAACGAACATACGACGGAATGGATCAATGAGGTCCTTTTAAAAGCGGACGGCGGCGAGGAAGCGGCCGCCGGGGCGGGCGACGCGCCGGACGCTTTCGGCGCGCCATACGCCCATGTCGGCGAACCGATGCCGAGCGTCAAGCTGAAAGGCTTTGAGGCAACGTTGCGGAGCATGTTTAATGCGCAGCGATGCCAATACCGTTACGGCAAAATTGACGATGAGTCATACCCGATTTCAAAGTCGAATCGCGACGCCGCGAAGCAATCATTAGAGTGGATCGCGAAACCGGAAAACGAAGGGGTTACATGGCGAACAGCCGACCAAAACGAAATTGTTTTCGCTTATCCGTCGGTTTTGCCCGGCATCCCGCTAAAATTCGCCTCTTTTTTCGCTGCGCGGCGAGATGACGGCGAACAGACGGAAGCGCGGTTTGAGAATATTGCCGAAGAAATGCTCAAAACGCTGAAGGGGCTTCTTCCGAAAGAAATCCCTGAGAATATCCATGTGTTTTCCATACGAAAAATGGATAAAGCGCGTTCAAGGGTCGTCTTTAACCGCAATTATTCCCCAAAGTGGTTCCTTCAGGCGGCGGAGGAATGGCGACAGGGCTGTAAAAATCTGCCGGAGATGGACATACGCGCGTTTCCGCCCCCAAACCCGGGCGACAGCGCAAAACCTCTCCCGAAACAGATGGGGGAGTTCAAAGCGCCGTTTCCGCTTCAGGTTCCGGGCATCATAAACAATGTGTGGAAGCGAAACGGCAAAACGACGCCGGGAAAAGCCGCCGTGAAACGGGCGCGGCCTTATCAGGGCCTGGAACTGCTTCTCGATCCCGTCCAGGAGACTTCATTCAGATATTATTTGAACATATTGCTGTCGCACTCGATGGGTTTGATTCAATATGTCGGCGGTCAGCAGCACCAGGCGCTTGCGAGCTCAAACAGGCAAGCGAACGAAATAGGCGGCGTGTTGTCGGTATTAGGCCTATTGCTTTGCAAATGCGGTTATACAAAGGAGGAATATATGGAAAACACAGCCTATTTGATTGGCCAAATACTCAAAATATCCGATGAATTGCACGCGTTTTACTGCGAAATCAAACGCGATGGAGACGTGCCGCCGCAACTCGCGGGGAATTCAGTGTTCGCGGCCGCGACGGAAACGCCGGTTGCGGCCATCGCCCAGTTGGGGATACGCATGAACCCTTATATCTCATGGGCCAAACAGCACCGAACAAAGCCCGACCGCAAGGAAGACCCGGAAAAAGGCGTCAAGGAGCCTTGGCGCGCAAGTCGTCTTCTGAACTTGTATGAGGCTACGGCGGCGAAACTGCATGCGTTGTTGACGGCGGAACCCGCGCGATTCAATGATTTCGAGAAAGCTCAGGTGTTTATCGGCTATCTGGCCGCTTTTCCAAAAAACAAAAACACGACTGAAAGCAAGGAGAATAACAATGAAGACTGAAATTAAACGCGCAACCGGGTTATTGGTGATTGAAGTCGTCAATTCCAACCCCAACGGCGACCCTGACCGTGAGAGCGACCCGCGCCAGCGCCCGAACGGCCTCGGCGAAATTTCGCCTGTTTCCTTCAAACGCAAGCTGCGCGATTTGCTGGAAGATGCCGATAGCCCGTTCTTCAAAAGCCTGCCGCCCGCGTATTCCGAAAACCCGGGCAATTACCGCATTCTTGAATCGCGCGGCCGGGACAAGCCGGCCATAACAAAGGAAATGTCGGGTGAAGGCAAAAAATTCAACCAAACCGACTTTTTAAACAGCCTGTTCGTCAAAAAATATTGGGACGCCCGAATTTTCGGAAACACCTTTCTTGAAGACGGCGGAGACAAAGGCTTTATCAAAACGGGCGTCGTCCAGTTCGGCGTCGGCCTCTCCATTTCGCCTATCAACATCGTCAGGCACACCAACACGAGCAAACCAGGCGTACAGGAAGGCAAAAACGCCGGCATGGCGCCTTTGGCCTTTCGGATCGTGGAACACGGCGTTTACTGTATGCCGTTTTTCGTCAACCCCAATTACGCTGGCAAAACCGGCTGCGCCGCGGCCGACATTGAGCTGATGAAGCTGCTGATTCCGCAGGCTTATGATTTGAATCGGTCGGCCATTCGCCCCGACGTGCGCATCCGTCACGCCTGGCATGTCGAACACAAGAACAGCCTTGGCAGCTGCCCGGATTATCTGCTTTTGGAGGCGCTGACGCCCAAACGCATCGGCGACGCCGCGGCGGCTTCGCTTTCATGGAGCGATTATGAGGACAAAGCCGGATTGCCGGACGATCTGGCCGCGAAGATTGAATCGGCGACGGATTTGATGGCGCAATGAAGTATTATGCGCACAGCCCCAGGGACGGCATTCCCGCGCAAGCCTATGAAACCCATGTGAGCGGCGTGGAAAAGCGCGCCGTAAAGTATGCGGACGACCTGGCCCGATACGCGAAGCTTGACGGGAAACTGTTGTCCCGGGCCGTGCAAAAAGCCGCTAGCTTTCATGACCTCGGCAAATTGGACAGCGCTAATCAAGAAGTGCTGTCGGGGGAAAAGACCGCCAGGTCTTTGCCCCAAAACCACGTTGACGCGGGCGCGGCGCATTTTCTTGCCGAACGGCATTTTTCCATTGCCGCCGCCGCGGCTATTGAGGCGCATCATATCGGCTTCCCCGATTTCATCAAGGAACAGAACAGAGGGGACGCGGCTTTCCGCGACGCCAATATTAAGGCGGAGGTGGATGCCGCCTTGCCCCGGTTGGAATCCATACATGACGGCCTGACAAAAACTGATTTTTCGCCCGAAACAGATGAAATAGAAGGCGATAAATCCGTTTTTTTTAGACTTCTTTTGTCCTGCCTCGCGGATGCCGACCATAGCGATACGGCGGCGCATTATAAAAAGCGCCCTGAAAAGGATAATGCGGTCTTTTTGAGTCCCGCCGAAAGACTCCGGCGATTGGATGAATATGTCGCGGGGCTGGGCCGGGATGATTGCGAGCGGGCCGCGCTGCGGGGAGAGATGTATGCCGCCTGCCGCGCCGCGGACGTGACTTCAGGCGTCTGCTCCTGCGACAGCCCCGTGGGTTCCGGCAAGACGACCGCCGTGATGGCGCACCTGCTTGTCCAGGCGAAAAAACGCAAGTTGCGCCGTATCTTCGTCGTTCTGCCGTTTACCAACATCATTCGCCAGTCAGTGGACATCTATCGCAAAGCCTTGGTTTTGCCGGGCGAAAAGGCGGAGGATGTTGTGGCGGAACTGCATCACCGCGCCGATTTTGAGAGCGAGGAGGCCCGCCGCTTGACCGCGTTATGGAGAGCCCCGATTATCGTGACGACCGCCGTTACGTTTTTTGAAACGCTTGCCTCGAATACGCCGGCGACGCTGCGCCGCCTGCACGAATTGCCGGGCAGCGCGATTTTTGTCGATGAATCCCACGCGGCGCTTCCGGCGCGGCTTTTGCCGTTGGCCTGGAAGTGGATGAACACATACGCCAAAGAATGGAGCTGCTATTGGGTTCTCGCCTCCGGTTCCCAAAACAGGTTCTGGAGCCTTGAAGAAATCGCCGCGGGCGATCTCGCGACGGATATGCCGGAACTTGTAAATGATCATTTGCGGAAGAGGCTGGCAAAATATGAAAAACAGCGAATTGAATATAAATGCGACCTGACCCCGAAAAGCCCGGAAGAACTTGCGGAATGGATTGCGGGCTTTCCGGGCCCTCGGCTTGCGGCGCTAAATACAGTGCAAAACGCCGCCATACTCGCGGATTATTTCCGGGAGCATTTTGGGCGGGAACACGTGGAACATTTGTCCACAGCGCTGACCGCGGCCGACCGTGAAAAAACGCTTACGCGCGTCCAAGAGCGGCTGCGGTCAGCCGGAGACGCTGATTGGACATTCGTCGCGACCTCATGTGTTGAGGCCGGCGTTGATTTATCCTTCAAAACAGGTTTTCGCGAACTTGCCTCCCTGGCCTCGCTGCTGCAGGCGGCGGGTCGGGTCAACCGCGAAGGATTATATGGCAAGGCCGAAATATGGACATTTTGTACGGCTGAGGGCGGGCCGTTCAATGCGAATCCGGGGCTGAAAGGCTCCGCGGAGGTTCTGCGCCGTTATTTCAAGAGCGGCGCGGAGATTCAGCCGGGACTTAGCGCCCAAGCCATCAGTGATGAACTCAAGCTCTGTGGTTTAGCCAAAAAAAGCAAAAACCTGCTTCGCGATGAGAAGAACTGGAGATTTCCTTTGGTGGAGAGCGCTTTCAAGGTCATCGAGACAAACGCCAGGATCGCCGTGGTCGAGAAAGCCTTGGCGGATGAAATACGCCGCGGCGGCCTTGATTGGCGCGAGCTGCAAAACAATTCGGTTCAAATCGCAAAATACAAGCTGGATGAAATGCGTGCGCCGGAGGTATTGGCCGGCATTTTTTACTGGGAACTCGGGTATGACGCCTTCCTCGGCTATATGGCGGGCCTTGTCCAACTAAAAAAATTTGAAGGGGCCGGCATGATTTTATAAAATCTTTTCAGCGGAGCAATCAATCCGCGCCTCCGGCCGGCCAGGGCGAAAGCTGTCGATGCGGTCTTGAATATAGGCCTGGAATGGCGTATCCTGCATGTGGGCAAGTTCCCCGGAAGGGGGGGATGCGCCTATGCGCAGTTCCTTGTTTAACGGCGGCTATAGGCCGCGCCCCGGCCGGGGCCCGCCGCCGACTAAATCCCAACGGCCCCGAATGCGAAGCATCCGCGGCCGCGCGGCCCAGGCGCCGCGCCGGAGGCATTATGGAAACGCCCCAACCCGCCCCGGCGGTCATTTATGAAGTGACCGTCAGCTCCATTCTCATCCGCGCCTGGTCCACGCTTTTCCAAAGCCCCGGCCTCTTTTTCGGCCTGGCCGCCCTCAGCATCCTGCCGACGACCCTGATCACGACCCTGACTCCGCTAGAAGCGAGCCGGGCTCTGGGGATCGCCGACAGGATACTCACCCTGATCATTCAGGGGGCGATGACCTACGCCGTCTATCCGGTGCTGTGCGACGAAGAGGTCACCTTCGGCGAATCCCTTTCAGGCGGCCTGTCCCGCCTCTGGCCCCTGTGCGCCACGTCCCTGTTGACCAGTCTGGGCATCGGCCTCGGCCTGATCCTCCTGGTGATTCCCGGCCTGATACTGGCCTGCGCCTGGTCCTTGACCATTCCGGCCTGCGTGGTCGAGGAGCTGGGGCCGGTGGACAGCATTAAACGCAGCGCGGAACTGACCAAAGGCCATCGCCTGACGATCGTGGGCGCGGCGCTGCCGCCCGGCATTCTGTTGGTGGCCGCGGTCTTCTTTGCGGCTAAAGCCGAAGGCGCGATGCTGGCCAGTCTGGCGATTCTGCCGTTCATCATCCTGTTCCAGGCCTTTATGTGCGTCATGATCGCCGTGATCTATTTCGACTTGAGGGCGAACGAGGAAGGCGTCGCCGTCGACAGCCTGGCCAACGTCTTTGACTAGGCCGGCCGGGGTAAAGGGAAAGTCTGGATGGCGGAAATTTTTGACGCCCCGCTGGAAGATTTAGCCGAGTATACGTGGTGCGCCTGCTTGTGGCTGCCCATACGCTGATCTGGCAGGCGGGCAACAGGCAACCCATAGGGGTTCAAGGCTTTGCCCTGGTGGGGCTATTGGCGGAGTTTTTTTATGGAACTTCAGTTTAAGAGTTGCGGATGACCTGATCAGGTTTCAGCGCCGGGCCAGTTCGGAGGCATAAGTCTTCCCAAGATCGTCTTTTCGCTTTTCAGCCCAGGCGGTGAGAGCGGTGCGGCCCGGGGCTTCGTCGGCGCTTTCCGGAGCGTCAAGAAGGCCGGCCATCAAGCCCAGGACTTCCGGCCAGGTGATGAACACGTCATGGCGCAGCCAGCCCACGGCTTTCCCCACCGCATAGCCCAGAGCCGGCGGACAAGGCAGAATCAGTCGTCTCAAGCCCAGAATCCCGGCCAAGGTTTCGGCCAGCCCCCGATAGGTGAAACGCTCCACGCCCACGGCGTTGATAGTCAGGTTCTCGCGGCTTTGGCCCGCCTTCAGCATCAGCGCGGCCAGGTCGCGCACATGGATGGGCCTGATCCCGTAATCGCCCCGGCCGAAAACCCCGAAGACCGGAAAAGTCCGCAAGGCCCAGGCGATGTTGTTTATCAATATATCCCGCCCGCCGAAAAGCACGGCCGGACGCAAAATAGCATGTGAGAGACCGGTCTCGGCCAGATCGCGCTCCAGTTCAGCTTTGCCCCGGAAATATTCAAAGGGCGAATCCAGACTCGGATTGGTGATGGAAATATGCGCCACCCGCTTGACCCCGGCTTCTTTGGCGGCCTGAAAAAGAATACGGGTATTTTTCACCGCCTGGTCATGGGTGAAGCGGCTATGGTTGAAGCGAACCCAATAGGTGTTGTAAAAAACATCCGCGCCGGCCATGGCCCTGACCAAGGCTTCGGGATTGGAAAAATCCAGCGGATGAACCTTGACCGCTTCCAGCCCGGGAAGGCAGTCGCGGCTGTGGCTGACCAGGCCGCGGACCTCCTCAGCCCCGGATTCCAGAAGCAGACGGGCCAGGTAAGAACCACTGTAGCTGAAAGGGCCGGTCAGGATATGCCGTCCGCCAAGCCTGGATTGTCCGCCATTAATTTGTTCGCCGCTCATCGAATATGCCCCGCTTATTTTAGATGATCGCATCAAGGCCGGCATTGGCCGAGAACGCCGAAATAGAGGCGGTCAGCAGCCGACTCCTATTTGGCGGCCCGCGCGTCCGGGTAAGGCCCCATCAGCGCCCGGCGCTGATATTGATGAAAGATGCAGGCAACCCCCACTGTGGTTGTAGCCGCTGTTAATTTTTCCGCCGGGCCAGTTCGGTCAGGGCTCTGACCGCCGTTTCCACCTCTTCCATGACGTTGAAAAAACCGAAGGAAAACCGCGTCGCCCCGCCTGGAAAGCTGCCCAGGGCGCGGTGGGCCAGCGGCGCGCAGTGCAGCCCTGCCCTGGTCATGATGCCGTATTCGCGCTCCAAGGCCGCCGCCAGGTCGGATGAGGACCAGCCCTCTACGACCAGCGAGGTCGTGGCCACCCGGCGCTCCCGCTCCGGCGGCCCCAGAACGGCGATATGGGGAACCTCGCGCAGGCCTTCAATAAAGGCCGAGGTCAAAGCCAGCTCATGCTCGCGGATGACCTCGGCCCCGGTTCGAAGCACGAACTCGACCCCGGCCGCCAGACCGGCCAAGCCGTGGGTATTGGCCGTGCCGGCTTCGAGGGCGTCGGGCAGAAAATCCGGTTGTTCCAGGCTCTCGGAACGGCTGCCGGTGCCCCCGACGGCCAGAGGGCGCAGCTCCAGCCCCGGCCGCACCCATAGACCGCCTGTGCCGGTCGGGCCCATTAGGCCCTTATGCCCGGTCAGGGCGACCAGATCGGCCCACTGGCCTAAATCGCCGAGGTCCATGGCCCCCGCGGTCTGGGCCGTGTCTATGAGCAGGGGAATCTCCCCCACGGCCTCTTTGACTCGACGAATGTCGACTAGGGCCCCGGTGACGTTGGAGGCGTGGATGGCCACGGCCAGGCGGGTGGACGGCTTCAAACGCCGCCGGAATTCAGCGGGGTCGATCAGGCCCTGGCGATCCAGGGGAACCGTTTCCCATTCGACGCCGCCTTCGGCCGCCAGCCGGGCCAGAGGGCGGGCCACGGAATTGTGTTCCAGGCAGGTGGACAAAACGTGGTCGCCCGCCTGGAGCCTCAGACCATCCATGGCCATATTCAGGGCCCAGGTTATATTGGCGGTAAAGACCAGACGCCCGTTGTCCCGGAAACCCAGAAGCTTGGACAGGGCTTTGCGGGCCTGGTGAATAGTGCGGGAGGCGTTGAGCGAGGCGGCGTGCCCGCTGCGGCCCGGGCTGGCCGGAGCGGCCAGCCCGGCGGCGACCGCGGCCGCGACCTCGGGCGGCTTGGGAAAAGAAGTGGCCGCGTTGTCGAAATATATCACAGTTCAGCTCCCCTGCCCTGCCTGGCGTCGGGCGCCCGGAGCCTGGAGGGATCAGGCGATTCCGCCAGGGCGGTTATGATGGTTTTAAGATTGGTCAGCTTCATGTTGGGGCAGAATATCTCCGCCTCGGTCTCGTAAAAAATTTTGCCGGGCAGCGTTTCAGACAGAAATTCGGCCAGACCGGCCTCGCTGACGACAATAAACTCCCGCGCCCGGCTTTCAGCGCAGAAACGCCTGATGCCGGCGGCGTCCCCCACAAAGTCGGCCATAGCGCGAACCTCGGGCCGGCAAAGCATATTGACCGCCGCCGGCGCCCGCGGATGTTCGGCTCGGGCCGCGGCCAGGTCTTCCGGCAGGGCCAGCTCATGCACCTGACAGACGGCTTTGGGCCAACGGTGGACCACCCTCTCCCCGTAGCCGGCCAGGTCGGCCAGGTAAGCTCCGGGCAGCATGATCAGTTCCCGCCCCGCCGTTCGCGCCAGCGTGGCCGCGGCCGTCTCCGGCGTGGCCTGAAGGTCGGCCAGGGCCTTTATTTCCGGCGTGGCCTTGACGTCGGCCACCACGAGCGCCTCCGGATGGCGGCGAATCGCCTCGGCCGCCTCGGCCGGGCTAACCGCCTCGGCCAAGGGGCACGACAAATCTCCTCTGGGCGTGATCAGGGGGAGATCGGGCCGCCGCCGCCTGATTTCGCCGGTCATGAAAACCGCGCCGCACACCAGAACCCCGGCCGCTTCGGTCGCCTCGGCCCGCTTAATTATCTCCATGGTCCCGCCGACGAAATCAGCCGCCGCC
>JAISRV010000425.1 GCA_031273445.1 Candidatus Adiutrix sp.
GAAGCCTTCGGCCTGGCCGGTCATAAGCGAACGCGGCCTCTTCCCCAAAGCCGGGGAGGCCGCGGTTTTATTGTGGCGGGATCGGGAGCAGGCTTTGAAAATAGGCCGCCGCCAGTGGCCGCAGCCGGTTGTGGTCGCCGTTAAGACCGGCCCGGCGCTTTCAGGCGGGACTTTGTTCAGGCCCTACTCCGAGCTCTTGTGGCTGACCGGCCGGGTGGAGGCCCGTTTCCTCGCCGGGCCGCCGACGCCGCCGAAAGAGGAAGCGCCTTCCCGCGGGGCTAAAGACGACAGGGCGGCCGCCTTGCCCGGCTCCTTTTACCTGGAGACGCCGCCGCCGGAAGTTCATCGGGGCAAAAAAAAGGGCAAACACGGCGACGCGCCGGACTGGAAAAATCAGATCCGCCGGGACCGCAGACGCCACGGCGAATAATTCCGGCCCGCCGGTTCAATGGTCAGCAGCGGCCCAGCTTATAGCCTATGCCGTGCTGCGTCTGGATAATGTCGCGGCCGCCGTGAAGGCTGAATTTTTTGCGGATGTGGAGAATGTGGCTGTCGATGGTGCGGTCGCTGACCACCGTGTCCTGATAGACCCGGGTCAGCAATTCGTCGCGGGTGAAGACTTTTGCGGGGCGCAGCATTAGCGTTTTCAGCAGCTGGAACTCGGTGGCGGTGAGGTCGATGGCCCGGCCGTCCCAAAAGGCCGTGAATGATTCAAGATCGAGACGCAAAAGACCTTTGGTCAGCGCCCTGGCCTCCGCCTCCGGCGCCCCCGGCGCCTCCGGAGAGGCGGCTTTGGCCCCGGGGCCGCGGCGCCGCAGTATGGCCTGGACCCTGGCCGTCAGCTCGCGCGGGCTGAAGGGTTTGGTCACATAATCGTCGCCGCCGATGGTCAGGCCCATGACCCGATCCACCTCTTCGTCGCGGGCGGAGAGAAACAGGATCGGCGCCTGGCTGAAACGTCTGGCGGCCTGGCAGACCGACAGGCCGTCGCGGCCGGGCAGGTTGATGTCGAGCACCACCAGGTCCGGGTTTTGGTCGCGTATGGCCGTCAGGGCGCTTTCGCCGTCGGCGCGCGTTATGACCTCGAAGCCGGCCGCCTTGAAGGCAAAATCGATGATCTCGGCTATGTGCGGATCGTCGTCGACGATTAGTATGAGAGGCGGCGCGCCGTCGGCAGAGCCCATCAGCCGTCGTCCTCCGTTTGAGGAGCGAAGCCGAGAAGGAGGCCGAGGCCGTCCATAATGCCGCTTTCTTCGGCCGACAGCCCCGCGTTGAAAGAGGGGTCGGTCTTCAGGGCCTGCCAGGCGTTCTGCATCTCCCATAAATTGAGGGTGAAGCCTTCGTCTTTTATCAGTTTGACGAAGTTGAAAATTTCCAGCAGCAGGCGGTGAGCCGGTTTGGCGGCCGGGAGTTTTTCAAAGGCCCGCCGAAAAAAAACGGCGGCCGTTTCCGCCAGAACAGGCTCGTCGCGCGATATCCCCACCAGGCCGCGCCGGTTCAGAAGGTTGCTCAAGGCGGCCATGTTGACGGGTTTGCCGAAGTCGGCCGGGCCCAGTATGCGCTTGAGCTCCGACTCGCCCACGACGCGGAACATGAACCGCTCTATCCAGTCGGCGGGGCGGCCCGAGGCGCGGTGCGTCAGCAGCAGATGCTGATGGAGGTGAAAGGCGTCGCCGGCATAGTTTTTGACGCCTTCATAGATGTCGCTGACCATGGCCGACAGGAGGGCCGAGCGGCAATGGGGCAGGAGCTCCTCCATGACGAAGCGGGAGGCCTTGGGCATGAGCCTGACCATGGCGGCCCAGATGTTGAGAGTCGAAAGCGTGCTCAGGTCGTCGCCCAGGGCGGCCGAAAGATACGATTTCTCCAGCCAGCGGCCGGACTGCGCCTCATCCGATTCCAAAGCTTCCTCCACCAGTATGGCCAGATGGGCGCCCCCGGAATAAATGGCCAGGCAGCGGTAGGCGCCGGCGCGGCGCACCCGCCGGTCAAACACCTCCACCACGCCGGCCAGTATTTCTATGCCCTGTCCCGTCAGCCGGGTGACGACTTTGTCGCTGAAACGCGGGGTGTTGAAAAGACTCAGGATATGCCGGGCGTCCAGTATGACGGCGGCGGCCCAGTGGGCGGCGGCGGCGCGGCCGGTCAGGTTGCCCGGCGCCGCCTTCGAGCGCCACACATCCAGACCGGTTTTGTATTTCTTCACGTTCGGCTTTATTTCAGCCAGCGAGGTCAAAAAACCGGAAGCCAGGTCCACGCCGGTGTAAAGCTGGGCCAATTCGATGGCCCGGAGGGCGTAACGCATGTTTTGCGTCGGCTCCAGGCCGGAAATGTCGTCAAAGAACCAGGCGCAGCTGGTGAACATATACAGGCTCATCAACTGCGATTCCAACAGCTCCAGGAGACAGGACCTCTCTTCTTGGCTCAGGCTTTCGACTTTTTGATGCCGCTCGAAAAAACGATCCTGCTCGGCCTCGTCGTAGTCGGCTATGATCACCCTGATATAATCGTCGCGCGCCCGCCAGGGGTCTTTAAAAAAACGCCCGGCCTTGGCTTCGTAAGCGCAGCTCAATTGGTCGCGCAGCCAGTCGAGTCCTTCACGCAGAGGGGCGCGCCATTTTTGATTCCAGCCGCCGTCGCCGCCGCCGGTGTTGCAGCCGCAGTCCGAACGCCAGCGCTCAATCCCGTGGGCGCAGCTCCAGGAGGTGTTTTCAAAAATCCGCGCTTCCCTGACCGGCGGGAACATCGAGAGATATTCGCCATAATTGGTCAGTCTGACGGCCCCGGGGACGGCGGCCTGTTTTTCCAGATGGTCGAAGAGCCAGCTTAAGGCCATGTCGCCGAAAGTGAAATGGTGGCCGTATGATTCGCCGTCGGTGGCCAGGTTGACCAGGCGGGGGGCGCCGTCTTCCTTCGGCTCGCCGAAGGCTTCTTCTATATGGCGGAGCAAATTCGTGCCGTCGGTTAAAAGTTTTTCAAAGGCGATGGCCCGCGAGACCGGGCCGTCATAGAAAAAGACGTTGATGAAGTCGTCCGGGCCGTCGCCCCAGAAAACGCGGTAAGGTTCGCGCGGGTCGATGCGGCCGCCGGAAACGTCAAGCCAGTCCGCCGCCCGCGGGGCTTCCCCGGCCTGGGGCGGGGAAAAAACGGCGGCGGCCTTTTCCCCCGCCGCCGGGCTCGGCCGGCGAACCGCCCGCGCCTGGGTCTGCGAGAGGATGGTGAATTTAAGCCCCTCCGCGGAAAGCATTTTCAGGGTGGTCAGGTCGACCGCGGTTTCCGCCAGCCATAAGCCTTCCGCCCTGCGGCCGAAACGGGTTTCGAAGTCGGTCAGGCCCCAGCGGATTTGGGTCAGGCGGTCATGCTCATTGGCCAGAGGCATGATGATATGGTTATAAACCTGGGCCAGGGCCGGGCCGTGGCCGTTTTTCGCTTCAGCCGCTTTCCGGTCCGCTTTGATGATGCGGCCGTACGTGACCGGGTCGGCCTTCTCCATCCATGAAAGCAGGGTGGGGCCGAAATTGAAGCTTAGATATTCGTAATTGTTGACGAGTCTTTTGATGCGCCCTTCAGAGTCCATAAGGCGGGACTGGGTGTTCGGAGAATAGCATTCGCGGTTGACGCGCAGGTTCCAGTCCGCGAAAGGGGCGGCGGAATCCTGAGGCTCTATGGCCATAATCCAGGGGTTTTCCCGCGGCGGCTGATAAAAATGCCCGTGTATGACCAGATAGCGGTTGGACAAGACATGCTCCTTAAAAGGCGGCCGGTTCGCGCCCGCGGCGGCTTAGAGCGCGATAATGCTTTATATGTTTGACGTGAAGGCCGCCCGGTTTACGGCCGGCCCCGCGCCGGAGGCGCCCCGGGGCCTCAGTAAAGCATTTTTTCAAAAAGCCGGATATATTCCCGGGCCGAGTTGTCCCAGGAGAAATCCTCATTCATGCCGGCG
>JAISRV010000019.1 GCA_031273445.1 Candidatus Adiutrix sp.
ATGCCTGGCCCTGGAACAGGCGGGCTTCGACTCCGAGGGCCGCGCTCTCTTCGACCTGATTTTCAACAAGCCGGTCAAGCTGGAAGAGGCGGCCGCCCATATCGCCGCTGAAAGCTTCGACGCCGCTCGGGAGAACGCGGCCGCCCATCAGCCGGCGGCCCTGGAAGTGACGGCCGTCGGCGGCCCCGGCGACGAATTCGGCGTCGTCGCCCGGGCGCGGCTGCAAGCGCAAAACGGCGACAAGGTCAGAGTCTCGATAACCGGCCTCAGGCCGGCCGACGGCCAGGGCCTTATTGAAGCCCAGAGCCATGAAAAGACCGTGAGCAATTATTTCACCATCGCCGGGACCAACAAGGGGATTGAGGAGCGGTATCCCTGGAGGCCCTATTTCAGCATAATTACGCGCGAAAACATAAAATTCGACGACATAGAAAAATTCATCCGGCTGGAGCCGCCCCTGGACTTCGCCTTAGGCGAGCGCGGCGGCCGGGAGATCAGAATCTACGCCGACTTCAGCCCCTCCAGCCCGGTTAAAGTCACGCTCCTCAAGGGCCTGCCCTCCGAAAAGGGGGCCCTGGATCATGACGTCAGCTATGAAGTCGCCGCCCCCGCCGGCAGCCAAAAGCTCATGTTCAGCGGCCGCGGCCGCTATCTCTCGCCCAAGAAACCGCTCCTGGTCAAACTGGCCGGGCGCAACGTCGAGCGCGTGCGCCTCCAGGCCTGGCGCATACATGAAAACAACCTCCCGGCCATCATCAACATGCAGGATTATGATTCGGAGACCCGCGCCCGCCTGGCCATACAGTTTTCCCAAAACGTCCTCAACCGCGAGACCGACGTCAACGGGCCCCGGGGCGAGGTTTTTGAACGCCTCCTGGACCTGGACCAGGCTTTCGGGGGTCAGGCCGGCGGGGCCTATCTGCTGAAAGTTTCGCCGGCCGCCGCCAGGGAAGAGGTCGGGGCGGACGACGGCCGCCGCTATTATTACGACCGCTATGACTATCAGGACTATTATAACCACACCGAGCGCTACCTGCCGGTCATGATCAGCGACCTGGGCCTGGCCGCCCACGCGCTGCCCGGCCGCGTGACCGTCTGGCTCAACAGCCTCTCCGCCGCCGAACCTGTTTCCGGCGGCCGGATCAGGTTTTACGACGCCGCCAACCAGGTCGTCGCCGAAGGCCTCACCAACGGGCAAGGCTTTTTCAGCGCCGACCTGGACGCGAGCCAGGCCGTGTTCGTCACCGCGGCCAAGGGCGACGACCTCACTTATATGACTTTCGGTTCGTCGGCCCGCCGCGGCTTCGACGACGAAAACGACGACTATTATTACGGCGACTGGCGGGAAAACGGTCAGGCCAAATGGTATGGCGGCGACGGCGGCTACGTCGACGTGGCCGCGCCGGCCGCCGGCCGCGCCTATCTGACGCGCGGCTACGAGGCTTTTATTTTCATGCCCCGGGACATCTTCAAACCCGGCGAGACCGTGCCTTTCAAGGTCATGACCCGCGACCGCGACCTTCTGCCGCCGGAGACGCCCTTCCCGCTGCTCTGGGAGATTTACGGGCCGGACGGGCGGGTTCTGAGCCAGGGCCGGGCGGAAATGAACCGCCACGGCGGCCTTGATTTCGCCTCCGAACTGCCTTTTTCCGCCCGCACGGGCCGCTATGAGGCCATCGTCTCCCTCCCGGAGGCGAGCCGGACCCTGGGGCGGGTCGAATTCGCCGTGGAGGATTTCACGCCGCCGCGCCTGGCCATTGACCTCAAGCCGGAGCAAAAGGTTTACGCCGGGCCCAATCCGGTCATTAAACTGGCCGCCGAAGTGAAATATCTTTTCGGCGCGCCCGGGGCGAACCTGGCCTGGGAGCTCGGCGCCGTCATTTCCGGCGACCGCTTTGAGGCCAAGGGCTGGGAGGGCTTTGAATTCCCCGACCCGTCGGCCGATTTTCAGACGGCCCGCCTGGAGCGGACCCAGAGCGGGCGCCTGGATGAAAACGGCCGCGGCGACATCGCCTTCAGCCCGCCCCTGGAGGCCGGGCGCCTGCCCAACCGGATGCGCGTCTCCTTTTCCCTGGGCGTGGAGGAAGACGGCGGGCGCTGGAACCACAAAAACGCCTCGGCGACTTATTTCCCGCGTCAGGTGATCCTGGGGCTCAAACGCCCTGATAACCTGGCGGCGAAAGAACCCTTCGCCATCGAAGTCGCGGCCGTCGATCCGGAATCGAAGCCGGCGGCCGCGGCGCGCCTGAAGGTGGAAGTGTTCCAGGTCATGCCCCGCTATTACAACAGCTACCGTTACGGCCGGGCCTACCGCCAGTCCGCCGAGGAGCTGGTCCCCCGCCTGGCCGCGGAAGCGCCGCTGACCGAGGGCCGCGGCGCGGCCGTCTTCACGCCGGAGACGGCCGGCCTGTATGAAATAAAGATCAGTGAGCCGGAAAGCGGCCTGACGGTCAGGCGCCGCGTTCACGTCTACGGCCTGATCGCGGACGCTCCGTCCGACGAAACGGGCGCCCGGGGCGAGGTGCTCCTGAGTTTGGACAAGGCCGTCTATCGCCCGGGCGACACGGCCGTCGTCACGGTGAAGGCCCCCTTTCCCGGCCGCCTGTGGCTGACCCTGGAAGACTCGGGGCAGCTTTTTTCCCACTCCGCGGAGATGGTCTCCACGGAAACGGAAGTGCGCCTGCCGGTGGCCGGAAGCATAAAAAACAACGCCTACGTCACGGCCACGGTGCTGCGCCCGGTGAAGGAAGGCCAGACGACCTTCCGCGCCATCGGGGTCAAATCGCTGGAAATGGACCGCGAACTTAACCGCCTGACCGTGACGGCGGAAATAGCCGAACGCCTGGCCCCCGCCGCCAAAGCCAGGCTGAAAATAAAGCTGGCCGATCAGGCCGGCCGGCCGGCGGCGGGCGAGGCCACGGTCGCGCTGGTGGACGAAGGCGTCCTGTCGCTCACCGGCTTCAGAACGCCGGACCCCTGGCGCATGTTCACCGTCAGCCGCAATCTTCTGACCAGGTTCTACGATCTTTATGAACAGCTTCTGCCGCTGGAAGAGGCCGTCGTGCCCTTTCTGGCCCCCGGCGGCGGCGACGAGGCCGGGGGCGACGGCCTCTTCTCGCCCTTCAGGCGCAAACAGGAAATACTCTCGATTTTTCTGGCCTCGGTGGAAGTGGGGCCCGACGGGGAAGCCGAAACGGAACTGGATATTCCCGAATACAGCGGCCAGGGGCGGCTGATGGTCGTGGCCTCCGGGCGCGACCGTTTCGGGGCCGCGGCTAAAAGCCTGCGCCTCAGCCGCGATCTTACGGCCGAGGCCACCGCGCCCCTGGCCCTGGCGCCCGGCGACCGCTTTGAAATACCCGTGCGCTTTTTCCTGGCCGAAGAAGCCGGAACGTCCGCCGCCGGCCGCGGGATATCCGTTACGGCCTCCGCGGAGGGGCCGATACGGCTGACCGGCCCAAAGTCGGTCGCTTTCGACCTGGCCCCCGGCGCCGCCCTGACCCATGTCTTTACGGCTGAAGCCAGGCCGGAAGCCTCGGCCGCCGAGGCCGTCGGCCCGGGCCGCCTGGTTTTGCGCTG
>JAISRV010000142.1 GCA_031273445.1 Candidatus Adiutrix sp.
CCCATGCGCGGGGGCGGAACCGAAATATTCAACAAGGTCTACGCCCTGGCCAGCGAGGATTCCAACGCGGTCGCCTACACGGTGATGCAGCGGGAAGGCAATCCCGCCCGCCGCCAGGAGGAGGCGCTCATCGCCAGCCTGATTGAAAGCGGCGAAAGGGAGCGGAGCGCCTCCCGGGAGGCCGCCGAGCGGACCTCCGCCCGCTCCCTAATGATCCTGTCCGTGGCGGCCGCCCTGGGTCTGGCCTTGGGCCTCGGACTGTCGGCCGTGTTCACTAGCGGCCTCAACAGAACCCTGAACAACCTGACCGAGGAGCTGACCGAGCGCTCAGGCCAGGTCTCCCACATAGTGGAGCAATTGACCAGGGCCTCCGGCAAGCTGGCGGAGGGGGCCACGGGAAACGCGGCCAGCCTTGCGGAGATCAGATCATCCCTGGAGGACCTGTCGTCCAGGACCGAGCGCAACGCCCGGAACTCCATCGAGGCCAACGCCCTCATGAACGAGGCCGACCAGGCCATGGACAAGGCCGAAATATCCATGGCCGACGTCACCAAAGCCATGGGCGAGATAGCCGTCTCCGGGGCCGAGATCCGTAAAATCATCCACACCATCGACGACATCGCCTTTCAGACCAACCTTCTGGCCTTGAACGCAGCCGTGGAGGCCGCCCGAGCCGGAGAGGCCGGGGCCGGTTTCGCCGTGGTGGCCGACGAGGTCAGGAACCTGGCCATCCGGTCGGCGGAGGCGGCCAAGAACACGACCGCACTCATCGCCGCCACCATAGCCAACATCGACTCCGGCTCCGGCATGGTCAGCTCCTCGTCCGAAAGCTTCAAGACGGTGGCCGACCACTCCGCCAAGGTGGCCGCGCTGGTCTCCGAGGTGGCCGAGGCTTCCGGCGAGCAGTCCAAGGCCATCGGGATGATCTCCGGCGCCATGGCCGAAATGGATCGGATCACCCGGTCCAACGCCGGGACCGCCCAAGATTCGTCCAAGGCGGCCGCCTCTCTGGCCGCCGAGGAGGGCGAACTGAGAGGGACCATCGACAAGATATTCCTTCTGGTTCACGGCAAAAACGGCTGACCCCAAAACCCGCCGGGGCCGGGCCATCTCCCTTGCACATGACGCCAGGCCCTGGGGCCTTAGAAGCCGCGCTTGTTTTTTTTAAATAAGCTGGCTATTATTTATGAGGCTTGCTTGTTTGAAGACAGCAATTCTTTTGGGTCAGCGGTCTAAAAATAGCAGGTCGGCCCGACAGGGCCGACGGAGCGAGGCGGCTGACCCCAGATGCCGACAAAAGGCTCGCCAAGCGAAAATCGCACTTTTTGCTTGGCGGCGGCCAGCCCCGGCAAGCCTCCAGGCCAATCAAGAGGAGCGCGGAGATATGGGCGCGAATATCGGAGTATTGTGTTCGGACGACGGCGAAAAACTCTCGCTTTTGATTGAGGCTGTCCAAAAAAAAATTATGGCGGCGGAGATAAAAATAGTCGTGGCCGGCCGGGCCGGGGCCGAAGCCCTGACTCTGGCCCGTCAGGCCGGATTTTACGCGGTCTTTGTGCCCCGCGCCGCTTACCACGCCAACCGTGACGGTTATGAGCGCCGTCTGGGCGCGGTGTTGCGGGAGGCCGGGGCCGAGGCGGTCGTTCTGGCCGGCTATGAATGGACGGTGGGCGAAGTGTTGCGGGAAGCCTTTCCCGGGCGGTTGGCGAACCTTAACGAGGCTGGTTCGCCGGAGGAAATGGCGGCTCTGGCGGCTTCTGTCGGCGCCTCTCCCGCCTCCCTGGCGGGCCAGGCCCATGGTTCGTAAAAAGAAACAAAAAGCGGCCCCCGCCCCGGAGAAGCCGGCGGTCGCCTCTTTCAACCAGCCTTTCGGCGCCTTGGCCTCCTTGAAGAAAAACCTGACCGCCAAGCCAAGGGTTGAAACTCCGGCCGTCCCCGCGCCGACGCCCCCCCCGCCCGGCGACGAAAGCCTGTTTCTGGCCGAAATGGCCGATGTCGCCCCTCTGACCGCGAACGACAAGCGGCGGCCTAAAGTCCCGCCGCCGGCCGCCGCCTGGAAGGCGCCGGAATTGCCCGACGAAGATATGGAGGTTCTGCGCAGCCTGACCGATCTGGTCAGCGGCAAGGCGGAGTTCGACCTGACCTACACTTCCGAATATGTCGAAGCCCAGACCCGGGGCCTGCCTCCTGTATTGATGGAACGGCTGCGCGCCGGGCGCATCCCCTTTCAGGACCATCTGGACCTGCACGGCTATAACCTGATCCAGGCCGAAGCGGCGGTCACCAGCTTCATTCTGGATTCCGCGTCTCTGGGGCGCGGCTGCGTTTTGCTCATTCATGGGCGCGGCCTGGGCTCAAAAGACGGCATTCCCGTTCTGAAGCGCAACCTTGAGGCTTTTCTTCTGCGCGGCGTGGTCCGGAAATATATTCTGGCTTTTACCACCGCCCGGCCCATTGACGGCGGCCTGGGCGCCAGCTACATACTTTTGCGCGCCTAAGGGCCGCGCGCGCCCCTTCTCCAAAAGGATATCGCCAAATGAACGCCCGCCGGTCTTTCGGCCGTTTTCTCATCAGCGACAGCAACCGCCTGGCCGCCCTGGCCGTCATGGATGTGGCCGAGCGCGAAAGTTTAACGGGGCTGACCGGCCTTTTTCTGGCCGCGGCCGGCCCCTGGGGCAAAAGCTTGATTCTGGAGGCCCTGGCCGCGGCCCTGGCGGCCAGGGCCGTACCTTTTATAAAGATGGAGGCGGGCCGTTTTCTTGAGTTGTTCCGCGCCAGGGCGGACATGGAGCCGCTCCGGCGGCTGGCGGACTGGCGCGTCGCCCGGGTGGTCATTCTGGACGATATCCACCTTCTGGGCGAAAGCCGCCCGGCCCAGGATTTTTTCATCCAGATATTCGACGAAATTCTGGCCGACAAACGGCGACTCGTCGTCAGCGCCCCCCTGCCGCCGCGGGCGCTGACCGACCTGAGCGAGCCCTTGCGGTCGCGCCTCGGGGGCGGTTTGATTTTAAAGATAGATCCTCCCGAACATGAACTGCTGGCCGACTTGGCCGCGCGCCGGGCCGCGGAACTCGGCTGTGAATTCGCCCCGGAAACCATGACTTCAGTGTTGCGGGAAACCAGAGGCGACCCGCGCCAACTCTTCGGTTTGCTTGAAAGCCTGGCTTTTATCGCCGATCGCGGCCACATGCCCGTGGAGGAGGCCTTTCGCAAAGTCTGCCCGGAAAAAGGCCCGGCTGCGGAACAGAGGCGGATCACCGTTGACGAAGTCATATCAGGCGTGGCCGCCGCCTTCGCTCTCAAAACCTCCGATTTGATCGGCCACTCGAAAAGTCGCCAGGCGGCCTGGCCTCGGAGAGTGGCCATGCTGCTGGCCAGGGAAATGACCGCTCTCACCACCACTGAAATAGGGGCGGCTTTGGGCGGGCGCGACCATTCCACCGTCATACATGCCCTGAAAAAGATAAAGACCGAGCTTAAGACGCCGACCCGGCTCAAACTGGTGGAAAACATACGCCGCTCCATCGTCATCGACAGCGGCGCCTAGCGTCCTGTAAGGAGTCCCGCTCATGAGCGAGCAGTTGAAAAAGATAGAAGACCTCTTCGCCCAGGGCCGGCCTCAGGAGGCGTTGGACGGTTTGGAGGAATTTTTGCAAACAGAGCCGGATAATGTTCGGGCTTTAAGCGACTTGGGGGCCATCCGGCAGGCCCTGGGCCAGGGCGAGGAGGCTATCGCCGCCTTTCAGAAGGCGGCGGCGCTGGCGCCTGACAATCAGACGGCCGGAACCAATCTGGCCCTGGCGCTCATAGCCGCCCGTAAGTGGCCCGCCGCCAGGGAGCAGCTCAACAGGCTTTTGGCCCAGAACCAGAACGAAGCCCGCCTGTGGGCGCTTTTAGCCAAAACCGAGCAGGCCCTGGGGAATCGCCCGGCCGCCGTGGAATTCATCGACCGCTCGCTTAACCTGAACCCGGAACAGCCCGACCTGAAAGAGGCCCGTCTCATGTTGGAGCGGCAGGCGGACCGTCCGGCGGCCCAGGCGGCCGGTCAGGTCGGCTGGAAACCATCTGTTTTAATGTGTTGCCAGGCCTCGCTGGAAAATTTCGCCCTGGATTTGTGTGATGAACTCGATAAAACCGCCGTAGTCAAGAGGCTGGTGGCCGATAACTTCGGCCCTTTTCAATGGCCCATCAAATCGGCCGGGATCGTCTGGCTGGAGTGGGGCTCGGAGATGGCCATTGCGGCGACCAACGAGATCGGGCTTCTGGAGGGCAAAAAAGTCATTTTGCGGCTGCACAGTTTTGAAATATTGAGCGATCTGGCTGAACGGATCAACTACGGGGCGGTGACCGACCTGGTTTTCGTCTCCAATTTCATGCGCGAACTCTTCATGCGCAAGCTGGCGGGGCGCCTGAACAAGACCCGGGTTCACGTCATTCACAACGGCATTCATTTGAACCGGTTTCCCTTCGTCCCCGGGCGCGGCCGAAAGAAGATAGCCTTCGCCGCCAAGCTCGATTACAAAAAAGACCCCATGCTCATGATGCACGCTTTTCATTTCCTACATAAACGGCATCCGGAACTGGAACTGCATGTGGCCGGGTCGCCCGACGCCAATCGGCACTACCTGGCCATACCGGACATGGCCCGCAAAAACGGCCTGGGCCCCGAGGTCGTCAGTTTTTACGGCCATGTGCGCAATATGCCGGCCTGGTATGCCGACAAGGACTTTATTTTATGCGCCAGCCCGTTTGAGAGCCAGGGCGTGGGCCTTTTGGAAGCCATGCACAGAGGGCTCAGGCCGCTGATATACAATTTTCCCGGCGCGGAACATCTTTATCCCGCCTCATATCTGTGGAACAATCTCGACGAGCTGGAAGAGCTGCTTCAAAACGGGCCTGAACCGGAGGAGTGCCGCCGCTTCGTGGCCGAAAAATATTCCATGGAACGGCAGGCCGCCAGCTTCATGAAGGTGATCTCCGGGACGGAGGAGGTGACGGAAGAGCCGCCGGTTTTGGTTTCCGGCGGGGCGGATTCGTCCCGGTGAGCGCCGCCGCCCCGGCCGTCTATCCGCTCGCCGCTCTGGTGGGCCAGCGGAAAATGGTCGAAGCTTTGCTTATTCTGGCGGTGGACCCCGCCATCGGCGGGCTTTTGCTGGTCGGCGAGAAAGGCACGGCCAAATCCACCGCCGCCCGGGCTCTGGCCGAACTTCTGCCCGCGGAAGATTCCCGCGGGACTCCGGCCCCCTTCAGAACCGTGCCCCTGGGGGTCACGGAAGACCGCCTTCTGGGCGGCCTGGATTGGGAAGCCGCCGTAAAAAACGGCCGGCCCGCGCTCAAAGCCGGCCTTTTGCGCGAGGCCCACGGCGGGCTGGTCTATATCGACGAAGTCAACCTTCTGGAGCCGTCGCTGGGGCATCTGCTCCTTGATGTGGTTTCCTCCGGGCGCGTCACGCTGGAGCGAGAGGGGCTGTCCGCCTCCTGCCCGGCCCGCGTCGCGCTTCTGGCCACGATGAACCCCGAAGAAGGGCGGCTCGGGCCGCAGTTGGCCGACCGTTTCGCCATGACCGTGGAATTGACCGGCGAAGCCGACCCCGGCCTCAGGGCCGAAGTGGTGCGGCGGCGTCTGCGCTTCGAAGCCGACCCGGCCGGGTTCCGGGCGGAATACGCCGGCGCTTCCGACCGCCTGCGCAGGGAAATAGCCAAGGCGCGCGAGTTTTTGCCGAAAATAGTTTTGGGCGAAAAAGCGCGTGGCCTGATCGCCAGGCTGGCCGGGCGGAACCGCCTGGCCGGCCACCGCGGCGATCTGGCTCTGGCCCGGGCCGCCCTGGCCCGGGCCGCCCTGCTCGACCTGGAGAGCGTGGGGCCGGCGGAAATTATGGCTGTCGCCGGCCTGATTCTGCCGTCGCGCTCCCGGCCGGCGCCCGCGGCCGAGCGAGTGCTGATAAAGGCGGCCAAAGCGGAAAAAGCCGGCCGCCGGGAAGACCTGTTTGAAGCCGTCTATGTGGCCGATGTCCCGGAAGTCCCGCCGGACTATAAGGAAGATTCTGATGGGGAAAACGCGGCCCCGACGCTGACCGTCTTCAAATCGGAAAGTCTCTTCAACATAGTCACCCCGCAGAAGAAACGCGACGTCGGGCCGCAGGGCCGCAGCGGGCGGCGCGGCGCCCGCGAAACAGGGCAGGCCCTGGGCCGCGCCTACCGCACCACGGCTCGGCGGCTGGGGCGGCCCCTGTCTCTGGCCGCGACCCTGCGCGCCGCCGCCCCTTTTCAACTGACGCGCAAAAACAGCCCCGACGCCGCCTTCGAAAGCCGCCCCCTTATTCTCACG
This sequence comes from Candidatus Adiutrix sp., assembly GCA_031273445.1. Lineage (GTDB taxonomy): Bacteria > Desulfobacterota > Desulfarculia > Adiutricales > Adiutricaceae > Adiutrix. Next base: position 6,332 of record JAISRV010000142.1, read on the forward strand.
GCCGCCGATTTCAGGGAAAAGGTTTATCGCCTGAAGACCGGCCGGCTGGTTATTTTTGTGGTCGATTCATCCGGCTCCATCGGCACGCTTTACCGCATGGAGGAAGCCAAGGCCGCGGCCTTGTCGATCTTGTCCGAAGCTTACCGCAAACGCGACCGAGTGGCCCTTATCGCCTTCTACGGCCCGCGCGCCGAACTGCTCCTGCCGCCCACCAACAGCCCCGATCTGGCCGGCCGCCTTTTAGCCGAACTCCCTTCCGGCGGCAAAACCCCCCTGGCCTCCGCCTTGGTCATGGCCGCCAGGCTCCTGAAGACGGAACTGGCCAAAGACCCGGCCCTCAGCCCCTACGTGGTGCTCATGACCGACGGCCGCCCCAACATTCCCCTGGAAGCGGGCGTCAACCCCTGGAGCGAGGCTCTGACCCTGGCGGGCCTCCTGGCGGCCGACCCTCGTCTCCGTTTCCTGCTCATAGATACCGACAGAGGCGCTTACAACGATTACAAGCTTACCCGGGAATTGGCCGAACGCCTCCGCGCGCCCCGCATCAATCTAGAAGAACTGCGGGAAGGTCGGCTGGAATCGTGGCTGGCCGAAAACTGAGCCGCGGCCGGATGAACGTTTCGCTCTGACGCGGCCTTGGGTTATGACCGGCCTCCGGCGGGCGGGAAGAGCCTAAGACCTAAAGCCGTTTCCGAGGCGGCCGCGCCCGTTTTGCCTGGTTGCTTTTCCCGCGCCGGTTTATTATCATACCCCTGTCTGAAACGCCGCCTTTTATGAGAAAGGAAAAAAGCATGACGGCCAACAAGGTTCTTATCATTGACTACGGCTCCCAGGTCACCCAGTTGATCGCCCGGCGGGTGCGCGAGGCCGGCGTTTATTCCGAAATATTGCCGGCCTGGGCGACCGCGGCGGAAATAAAGGGCCGCCGTCCGGGCGCGGTCATTCTGTCGGGCGGTCCTTCCAGCGTCGTCGACCCGGGCGCTCCGGCCTTCAACGAAGCTATTTTGGAACTGGGCGTGCCCGTGCTGGGCATCTGCTACGGGCTGCAGCTTCTGGCCCACGCGCTTGGCGGCGTCCTGGCCACCGCGGAAGACCGTGAATACGGCCCGGCCCAACTGGAAATCACCGGGGAAAGCCCTCTGTTCGAAGGTTTGCCGAAATCGTCCCGGGTCTGGATGTCGCATGGCGACAAGGTCGATGTTCTTCCGTCCTGCTTTAAAGTGCTGGCCGGCACGAAAAATCTGAAAGCGGCGGCGGCGGCCGACGAGACGCGCCGCATTTACGGCGTTCAGTTTCATCCCGAAGTGCATCACACCGAAATAGGCGAACAGCTGATCAAAAACTTTCTGCGTCTGGCTGGTCTGAAGCCTGATTGGAACATGGCCTCCTTCGTCGAACGCAGCCTGGCCGAAATTAAAAAGCGGACGGGCGGCGGGAAGGTTCTCTGCGCCCTTTCCGGCGGCGTGGATTCCACCGTGACGGCGGCGCTTCTGGCCCGGGCCGTCGGGCCCGATCTATACTGCGTCTTCGTCGACAACGGCCTTCTGCGGCAAGGCGAAGTAGAGGAAGTGCGCGACAAGATCGCGGCCCATTGCCGGCTGAACCTCACCGTGGTCGACGCGGCGGACCTGTTCCTGGCCCGCCTGGCCGGGGTCGAGGAACCCGAGGCCAAGCGCAAGATCATCGGTCATACCTTCATTGAAGTTTTTGAAAAGGAAGCGGCCAAACTGGGCCGGGTCGATTTTCTGGCCCAGGGCACCTTATATCCGGACGTCATTGAATCCGTCTCCCCCCACGGGCCGTCGGCGGTCATTAAAAGCCATCATAACGTGGGCGGGCTGCCGGAGAAGATGAATCTGGCCCTGATTGAGCCGCTGCGCGAACTCTTCAAAGACGAGGTGCGCGTTTTGGGGGCCGAACTGGGTCTGCCGGAAGAATTTATATGGCGCCAGCCCTTTCCCGGCCCGGGCCTGGCCATACGCATCATCGGCGCCGTGGATGCGGAACGCCTGAAAATACTGCGTGAAGCCGACGTCATAGTTCAACAGGAGATTCGGGCCGCCGGCTGGAGCAATAAAATATGGCAGGGCTTCGCCTTGCTGTTGCCCCTTAAGACCGTGGGCGTCATGGGCGACGGCCGCACCTACGAAAACGTGGCGGCCCTGCGCGCCGTCACCAGCGTGGACGCCATGACCGCCGACTGGGCCAGGCTGCCCTATGAACTGCTGGAAGCCATATCGCGCCGCATCATAAACGAGGTCAGCGGCGTCAACCGGGTCGTCTACGACATTTCCTCCAAGCCGCCCAGCACCATAGAGTGGGAATAAGCCTCGCTTTTAGAGGGGGCCGAAAGCGCGGTGTTTTTGCAGAATGAATTCCAGGCAGCGGTCGGGCTTAAGGGCCGGGCTGTAGAAATAGCCTTGAATATTGCGGCAGCCTAATTCACGCAGTTTCATCAGGTTGTCTTCGTCCTCCACGCATTCGGCGATGAGCTCAATATCCAGACTGCGGCAAAGTTCGGCTATGGAGGAGATGATTTCGCGGCTGGAGCGGCTGACGAGGACATCGCGGCTCAGGACGCTGTCCAGCTTAAGCGAATCGACTTTGAACTCTCTGAGATAATTCAGGGAGGTATGGCCCATGCCGAAATCGTCTATGGCCAGCTTGACGCCCAGTTTGCTGAAGCGGTGCAGCGCCTTGTGGCCGTCGTTGCCGCCGATGGCGATGGATTCGGTCACTTCCACTTTCAGATTTTTTACCGGCAATTGATATTTGACCAGAAAATCGGCCACTTTGTCGACCAGCAATTGGTCTTCAAGCTGTTTGGAGGATACGTTGACTGAAACCACTACATTTTCAGCCGCCGGGACTTTGCGCCATTCGGCGGCCTGGCGGCAGCCTTCATCCAAGGCCCAGAGCCCCAGTTTTTTGATGAACCCGGTATCTTCCGCCAGGCCGATGAAGACGGGCGGCGGCACGGCGCCGATCTGAGGGTGACGCCAGCGCATCAGGGCTTCCACGCCGTAGACGAGGCCGGTGTCGCTGTTGACCTGGGGCTGGTATTCCAGATGAAACTCTTTTCTGGCCAGCGCCCGTTCAATATCCTGGGCCAGCCCGCGGGCAAGGCTGCCGACCGTATCGGGGCTGGAAAGAAAGCGCGGCCCCTGCTGCTCGGGCGCTTCTCCCGTGCTGACGACCTGAACCAGTTTTTTGAAGGTTCTGTCGAACTGCTCGGCTTTCAGAGCGTTGTCCAGTTTGACGAAAGGCAAATAAATCAAGGTCGCCAGGATCAGGCAGGCCAGCTGCAGAATAACGCCGCCCGCCGAACCCGTGCTTAGATAGCCGTTTATGAAGACAGGCACGTTCCAGGCCACGTCGTTGACGGTCAGAGGGGCCAGGCCGACGCGGCAGACCGCGTAGGCGACGGCGGTCTGCGCCAGCGGCACGACGATGAATGGAATTAAAAAAATCGGGTTCAAAACCACCGGCAGACCGAAGAGAAGAATTTCATTGATGTTGAAAATGGCCGGCGCCATGGAAATTCGGGCGATTTTGCGGGCGCCGCTGTCGCGGTGGCGCAAAAGGCAGGCGATCAACAGGCCCATCGTCGAGCCGGAGCCGCCGATGGAGGTGTAACAGTCGAAAAAAGGCTTGGTGAAAACTTGAACGGGCGCCTGCCCGATCGCCAGAAGGGTCTGGTTGACGGCCACCCCCGGCAGATACAACTCGGTCATGATCGGCTCCAGAACGTTGGAGCCGTGAAGGCCTATGAACCAGAGCAGATGGCGGGCCATGTTGTAGACGGCGGCCGTTTCCAGCAGGTTGTCGCCCAGGTTGTTGAAGGGCAGATATATGAGCTGGTAGATGGCCGAGTGGATGTCGATGACGCCCAGGGCGTTAGCGGCGGTCTTGACGGCGGCGAAGATGATTATGGTCAGAAGGCCGGGTATTAGCGTATCCAAGGCCTGGCTAATGGCGACGTCGCTGCTGGGGGAGTAGAAAACCATCCGCAGTCGTTTGAACCGCAGAAACCACCTGAAGGTGAAACCGGCCGCCAGAGCGATGACGGTGGCCCACAGCAGCCCGTGCACCCCCAGCCAGAGGCTGGGCAAAGCCGCGCCGCCCCTGGAGGCGGGGTCGCCGGGCACAAACAGAACCCCTAGTTCCATCGTGCAGATCAGGCAGCAAATGGTTATTATCGAAGATATGGAGGCGTTGATGCGCAAAGACGGGTTTTGGGCGTTGTATTGTTCCGACAGACTGTTGGCTATGGAGATGGC
>JAISRV010000170.1 GCA_031273445.1 Candidatus Adiutrix sp.
ATCGCCTGCCGACGGAGGCGGAGTGGGAATACGTGGCCCGGGCGGGGACGATGAGTACCTATTTGTTTGGGGATGATGCCGAGGCCTTGGGGCGTTATGCGTGGTACAAGGACAATTCAGGAAGGATCACACATCCGGTGGGTCAGAAGGAGCCCAACGCCTGGGGTTTGTATGATATGCACGGGAATGTTTGTGAGTGGGTGCAAGATTGGTATGGCGACTATTCCGGCAGTTCGGCGACGGATCCGCAGGGGCCGTCATCAGGCTCGTGCCGGGTTGTTCGTGGCGGCGCTTGGCGCAACAGCGCCATGCGCTGTCGGTCGGTGTACCGGCTCTACTTCACGCCGGGCAACCGGCGCAACAACCTTGGTTTCCGCCTGGCCTTTTCCCCAGGTCAATAAAAAAGGCCAAGGAAGAGGGAGCAGTGGGCCAGCGCGACGCAGCGGACGGGCGTGTAGCGGAGCGGAACGACCGGGAGCGAAGGTCGCCGGCGCCGTGGGCAAATCAGGGGTATTCGCCTTTCGCCTGAAGGCGGCCTAAACCGCCACGCGCCGAAGTGCGTTTTTCAAATGCGTTCCGAAGACGGAATGATGAGAGAAGGAAAAATCAGCAACTGTCGTCAGGGAGAATTATGGATCGGGAAATTATCAATATTCTTCTGCGCCTGCGTGAGGCGCGGGGCGTGGAAGTCTTTTCGGATTTGAAGAAATGCCGTTCTTTTCTGGCGGACTACGCGGCGGGGAAATACAAGGCCGAAAGCCGCGCAATGCTTCTGGGGCTGGAGGAGAAATTTTATGATCGTCTGCGCGGCGCCAGGGCGCTGACCGCGACAGATGTGCGTGGTCTGGAGAGGCGGCTGATTTCGGCCTATTTTTTGAGCGAGCCGGCGGCGTCGTTTATTGTGCGGGGCTGGTGCGAGGTGTTTGGCCTGCGTTGCCCGGAGCCGGGCTTTGGGCAGGGAAGCTACGCCAACAGAATAGGCATGGAATTTGTGCTGATTCCGGCCGGTGAATTCATGATGGGCTCGCCGGACGCCGACAAGGAGGCCTTCGACGGCGAGAAACCCCAACACCGCGTGACCATCAGCCAGCCTTTTTATCTGGGCAAGTATGCGGTGACGCAGGCCCAGTGGGAGGCGGTGATGGGCAATAACCCCAGTTTCTTCAAGGGCCTGAGCAACCCGGTGGAGCGGGTTTCCTGGGAGGATGTACAGGAGTTCATCAAGAAATTGAACCAAAAAGAAGGGACGAGCAAATATCGTCTGCCGACGGAGGCGGAGTGGGAATACGCGGCCCGGGCAGGGACGACGAGCAGATATTCGTTTGGGGATGACGCCGAGGCCTTGGGGCGTTATGCCTGGTATTGGGACAATTCGGGAATGACCACGCATCCGGTGGGTGGGAAAGAGCCCAACGGTTGGGGTTTGTATGATATGCACGGGACTGTTTGGGAGTGGGTGCAAGACTGGTATGGCGACTATGCTGGCAGTTCGGCGACGGATCCGCAGTGGCCGTCATCAGGCTCGTACCGGGTTAATCGTGGCGGGAGTTGGCTCTCCTACGCCAGGTACTGCCGGTCGGCGTCCCGGGACAGCCGCTCGCCGGACTCCCGGGGCCTCATCCTTGGCTTCCGCTTGGCCTTCTCCTCAGGTCAGTAAAAAAAATCGAGAAGAGGGCACAGAGGCCGGCGTGACGAAGCGGACGGGCGCGTAGTGGAACGGAGCCGACCGGGAGCGAAGGACCGCCGGCCCCGGGGACAAATCAGAGGTATTTCGTCTTTCGCCTGAAGGCGGCCTAAGCCGCCCCGCGCTGAGGCGTATTTTCAAATGCGTTCCGAAGACGGAATGATGAGAGAAGAAAAAATCAATAACTGTCGTCAGGAAGAATTATGGATCGGGAAATTATCAATATCCTTCTGCGCATACGCGAGGCGCAGGGTGTGGAAGTCTTTTCGGATTTGAAGAAATGCCGTTCTTTTCTGGCGGACTATACGGCGGGGACATACAAGGCCGAAAGCCGCGCGATGCTCCTGGGGCTGGAGGAGAAATTTTATGATCGTCTGCGCGGCGCCGGGGCGCTGACCGCGACAGAGGTGCGCGGTCTGGAGAGGCGGCTGATTTCCGCCTATTTTTTGAACGAGCCGGCGGCGTCGTTTATTGTGCGGGGTTGGTGCGAGGTGTTTGGCCTGCGCTGCCCGGAGCCGGGCTTTGGACAGGCCGAGGCCTCGCTTTCAAAAAGCCGCGCCAACAGCATAGGCATGGAATTTGTGCTGATTCCAGCTGGGGAATTCATGATGGGCTCGCCTGATGGTGATGAAGATGCCGACTGCGATGAGAACCAACACCGCGTGACCATCAGCCGGCCTTTTTGTTTGGGCAAGTATGAAGTGACGCAGGCGCAGTGGGAAGCGGTGATGGGGAATAATCCGAGCGAGTTCGAAGGTCGGAATAATCCGGTGGAGAATGTTTCCTGGGATGATGTACAGGAGTTCATCAATAAATTGAACCAGAAGGAAGGAGGGAATAAATATCGTCTGCCGACGGAGGCGGAGTGGGAATATGCGGCCCGGGCGGGGACGACGAGTACCTATTCGTTTGGGGATGACGCCGAGGCCTTGGGGCGTTATGCGTGGTACGGGGAGAATTCGGGAGGTACGACGCATCCGGTGGGTCAGAAGGAGCCTAACGCCTGGGGTTTGTATGATATGCACGGGAATGTTTGGGAGTGGGTACAGGACTGGTATGACGACTATTCCGGCAGTCCGGCGACGGATCCGTTGGGGGCGTCCTCAGGCTCGTCCCGGGTTTTTCGTGGTGGCGACAACGCCTGGAGCTGCCGGTCGGCGTTCCGGAGCGGCGACACGCCGGACGCCCGGTACGACTACCTTGGTTTCCGCTTGGCTTTCTCCCCAGGTCAGTAAAAAAATCGACGAAGAGGGAGCCGGGGGCCGGCGAGACGTTGTGGAGGGGCGCGTAGCGTCGCGGAGCGCCCGGGAGCGAAGGCTGCCGGTCCCGGTCCGGAAAAAGGGATTTAAGGCCAAGAATATTAAAGAAGGCGGCTTGCCGCCTGAAAAAATTTTTATGAAATTGGAGTTTCGGCGTGAGCCTGCAATATAAATTTTTCGCCATACCCGTGACCCGAGAAAAGGAAAGTGAAGAGGAACTGAACGCTTTTTTGCGGCGGGTTCGGCTGATCAACATTTCCCGGGAAATGGTCTGCCATGAGGGCCGTCATTACTCAGGCGGTCACGGCGGAATACACGACCGAAAGCGACAAGGAGGCCCGGCGCGGCGAGTTCAACGCCCCTATGGGGAATGGAGAAGAAAAGAGGGCGGGCCGCCCCCCCTACGGGGAATGGAGAAGAGAAGAGGGCGGGCTGACCCCGCCCCTTTTTTCAGCCGCAAGAAATAGGGGGGGCATCGCCGCCAGTTCGTTAAAGGCGAATCTTCCGCGCCGTGCGCCTTTTTCGCTTACAACACATTACCGAGCTACTCGTCGTCCTCGTCAGACAGGCTTTCGGATTCCGCAAGCTCGGTCAGTTCGCGGAGCTTGTTCTCCAACAGTTTTTTATCCGGCAGGTGTAGTTGATAATCCGCAATCAGCGCCGGGGACATGCTTCGGCTCAGAGCGTACTCGACTACGGTATCGTCTTTTCCCGCGCAAAGAATCAGGCCGACGCTTGGGTTCTCGTTCGGTTTACGGACATCGCGGTCAAGGGCTTCAAGGTAAAATTCCAACTGCCCGAGATGTGCCGGAGAAAAGTCAGTCGCCTTTAATTCGATAGCCACAAGGCAGGACAACGCCCGGCTGAACAGGAGCAAATCAATTCTGAAATCCTTATTTCCCACCTGAACGCGATATTCATCGCCGATGAATGAAAAGTCTTTGCCGAACTCCAAAATGAAATCTTTCAGGTTCGACGCTATCGCTTTGCGAAGCTCGACTTCCTTATGGGTTTTCGGCACGTCAAGGAACTCCATCACATAGCTGTCGCGGAGCGAAGCCAAGGCCGGATTGCGTTCAATAAACAGCTTGTTCGTCACATCTGAAATCATTGTCCTCTCAAAGAGCATACTGTCAATCTGCCGCCGCAGTTCGCGTTTTTTGTATCTGTTCCTGACCGTCAACGTCAAATAGAACTCGCGCTTTTCGGGTAATTCAAGAGGCATAATCATCAGGTTGTTCGTCCACGAAATTTCTCGCACCAATGGCGCGAGTTTTTCATTACCGGCATAAGTTTCATAGAACTGGCGCATACGCCAAATATTCGATGCGGAAAAACCGTCGATTCCGAGATGCCGCGACTGAATAAACGCCGCGAACTCCGCGACGACAGACTTTCCCCAACCACCGGACTTGACCTTGCCCGAAACGTACTCGCCTATCTGCCAGTACATCTCGATAAGCGTGCGGTTGACGGCGCGGAAAGCGTTTTCCCTCGCCCGCTCAATGATATGCAGAACCTCACTGAAATCCGGCGCGGCTATGGGGCTGTTGTTTTCGCTTTTTAGCGCCATATCTATTTAACCTCGTTGATTTATTTTAACAGTTTCTCTATCAGGCGACAATGAAAACATCAGGCAAATTGACGGCCTTGGCTCATCTTGGAAATTATTGAGACGACATTGAAGGCTAAAAAGGCCCAAATCCTTAAATTTATTAGGATTTGAGCCTTTGTTAGCCCGTATTGGCTTAAATGATGGTGCCGAGGGACGGAATCGAACCGCCCACGCCCAGATTTTCAGTCTGGCGCTCTACCGACTGAGCTACCTCGGCATAAGTTTGGGTATTATAGCAATGCCGGCGGCTTGCGTCAAGTTTTTTTATCCATTCAAGGCCGGCCGTCCGAGCTCTCGCGCCTGGGCAGACCCGACAGGTCCATGAGCTCCGTCAGCCTGGTCAGCGCGGCGCGATGTCTGGGCGAGCCGTCGTTCAGAAAGGCTTCCCGGTAAAAGCGCCAGGCCGTTTGCGGGTCGAGGTTTTTTTCCCAATACAGCCCCAGGTTATATAGGGCCGGCCCGTATTTAGGGTTCAGCTTCAGAAGGTTCAGCCAGATTTCTTTGGCTTCGTCCCAGCGGCCGGCGGCGGCCAGGCGACGGGCCTGGCCGCTTTGCGGGTCGGAAGCCGCCTCCAGCTCGGCCGCGTCTATATGGCGGCCCAGGTTTAAGACCACCAGGTGGGCCATGACGCCGGCCAGCTCTTTTTCCATGGCGGCGGTCAGGGCCTCGTTCTGGTTTTTAAGGGGCGGCGCCTGCTTGTTGGCGGCCAGAAAACCGCCGTAGACTCGCCCCAGCTCCAGCGTGATGCGCCCACTGTCCGGCCCGTTCCCGTCCCCGGGCGTCAGGCGCCAGTCAAAGATCATCCGGCTGTAAACGCGTTCCAGGTCATGGCTCTCAAACTCGGTCTCGGTCGTCCGTTCTTTGACCCGCCACAGGCGGTTGGTGAAAGGATCCGCCCGGTAGACCTCCTTGGCCCGGCCTTTTTCCACGACGACCGGAACGGTTTCAACGTCTTTTTCCGTTTCGTTCGCCATAGTGACCTCTCCGCTTAAAACGCGCTCGCCGTCGCGGTTTTTCGCGCCGCGACGCAGGGCCTGGGCCAGGGCCTCGCCGCCGGCGCCGGAGATCAGCCCGACGGTTATGTCCGGGCGCAGAGACGGCCGGCCGTAAGCCGGCGGCCGGCCGGAACAGCCGGCCGCTAAAATCAGGGTCAGGCCGGCGGCCGCGAGCAGCCGGGCAAGGGGATAGGTCATTTCATACCTCGTTACAGGCCTGATTCGCCGCGTGGCGGCCGGAAGCAGGCGGGGTTGCTGGAATGTCGGACAGCCGCTTTAAAGCAAAAATCGCATTTTTTGCCTGGCTACGACCCCGCCGGCCAGGGCCGAACAAGCGCATATTTCAAAAAGCCGGCGAATTCTTCATGGGCGGCCTTCAGCAGCCAGGCCTGGCGGCCGCTTTTGGGCGTCTCCGGCGGCGGGGGCGGGAAGAGGCCGAAATTGATGTTGGAAGGCGAAAAATCCCCGCGGCCGGTCCCGGCCCGCAGATGGCCCAAAAGAGCCCCCAGGGCCGTGCGCGGCGGCGGCGAGGCCAGTTCCAGGCCCAGGGCGGCCCGGGCCGCGTTTTCTCCGGCCCAGAGACCCTGCGCCGCCGACTCCACATAGCCCTCCACCCCGGAAATCTGGCCGGCCGCGAAAAAACGCGGGTTCGCCCGAAAACGCTGAAATTCATCCAAGAGCAGCGGCGCGTCCAGGTAGGCGTTGCGGTGAATGGCGCCGAAACGGGCGAATTCGGCCTTGGCCAGGCCCGGAATCAGGCGGAAGACCCGCTCCTGGGCCGGGCGGGTCAGGCGCGTCTGAAAGCCCACCATATTCCAGAGAGTTCCCGAAGCGTTCTCCCGGCGGAGCTGGGCCGCCGCGTAGGGGCGGCGGCCGGTTCGCGGGTCGTCCAGGCCCACCGGCTTCATCGGGCCGAAAGTCAGGGTGCGCGGGCCGCGGCGGGCCATGACTTCAATGGGCAGGCAGCCTTCAAAGAAACGTTTGTCCTCAAAAGCGCGGGCCGCGACTTCATCGGCGGCCAGAAGGGCTTCCAGAAAAGCGTCGAACTCCGCCCTGTCCAGGGGGCAGTTGAGGTAATCGCCGCCGGCCGCCTCCGCCGGCCCGGCGGCCGGCGTTTTTTGATAGCGGTCGGCCAGATAGAGGCGGGAGAGATCAAGCGAATCGTAGGTCACGATCGGGGAGAGAGCGTCGTAAAAATGGAGATGCTCCGCCCCGGCCAGCTCCGCCGTCAAGGCGGCCAGGGCCTCGGAACACAGCGGCCCCCCGGCCACGACCACCGGGGCCTCGCCGGGAGGCCAGGCCGTGATTTCCTGACGCCTCAATTCGATCAGGGGGTGGGCCTCGATTCGCCTCGTCACTTCCAGGCTGAACAGCTCGCGATCCACGGCCAGGGCGCCCCCGGCGGCGACGCGATGTTTTTTCGCCGCGGCCATGACCAGAGAACCCAGGGCGGCCATTTCCTCTTTCAACAGGCCGACCGCGCTTTCCGGCCGGGCCGCGCGGAAGGAGTTGGAGCAGACCAGTTCGGCCAGAGTCTCCAGCCGGTGGGCCGGGGAAAAGCGGCCCGGCTTCATCTCCCACAGCCGGACGGACAGGCCGCGGGCGGCGGCCCGCCAGGCCGCTTCACAGCCCGCCAGCCCGCCGCCTATGACTTCGACCCGGGCCGGCACTCACGCCACCCCCTGAACTTCCGGCAGCCAGATCAGCTCGTAGTCGCGGCGGCCCAGCCCGATCTTTTCGGCGTATTCCAATTGGAAAGGCCATTGGCAGCCGGGATGAAGGGCTTCCCACTTGTCGGCGCCGGCCGCCAGCGCGCTTTCCGGCAGGGCGCTGGGCGTCAGGCCCGGGGCCTGGTTGACCAGTTCGGCCGAGGCCAGATCCAGCGCCACCGGGTCGCGGCCGGCCAGAATGCCCAGGTCGGCCGCTATGGGCGCGTCGGAATGATTGCTGCAATCGCATAAGGGGCTCAGGCCCGTGACGAAGTTTACGAAGAGGGCGCGATCGCCCTTGCCGCTTAAGGCGGCCTTGGCGTATTCCATCATCTTGCGCATGAACTTCGGGGCGTCGCCGTCCCACTGGATGTCGATGGCCCCTTCCGGGCAGACCGGGATGCAGCCGGCGCAGCCGACGCATTTGTCAGGGTCTATGCGGGCCTTTTTTTCTTCGGTCAGGGCTATGGCGCCGTGGGCGCACTGGCTCAGGCAGCGGCGGCAGCCGAGGCATTTGGCGGTTTTGATTTTGGGCCCGAGGTCGGAGTGCTGCTCCAGCTTGCCCCGGCGCGAGGCCGCGCCCATGCCCACATTTTTCAGCGCGCCGCCGAAACCGGTCAGTTCATGGCCCTTGAAATGGGTCAGCGCCAGAACGCCGTCGGCGGCGGCGAAATCGGCGGCGATCCAGGCTTTGGAGAGCGTCCCTCCGGTCAGCGGAATCCCGACTTCAGCGGCGCCGCGGAGCCCATCGGCGATGATCAGCGGCGCCCCGGTCACTTCAAAGCCGAAACCGTGCAATACGGCCGTTTCCAGGTGGTCGGCGGAATTGCTGCGGCCGCCGACGTAAAGGGTGTTGGTGTCGGTCAGAAAGGGCCGGGCCGACATGGCCCGCAACGCGTCGGTGAAAACCCTGACCAGATGCGGGCGGATGAAGCTGTGGCCGCCGCGTTCGCCGAAGTGCAGCTTCACCGCCCAGATCGATTTCGGCGCGGCCAGTTTTTCCGGCTCCAAGGCTTTAAAAAGGCGCAGAAGCTTATCCGACAGACTTTCGCGAAAATGCGTTCTCAGGCTGATGCCGAAAACTTGACTTTTCATCTTTACCTCCTCCAGGCCAAAATTTGGAATAGCTCCCCAGATGACTTGAAACATCATTAACCATAAAAAATTCCTTGACAAAAACAGTGATTTTAGCGCATATTTCTTTTATGGGTTTTTTTAACGGAAGCGTCAGGAGCCATATTCTTTCAAAAGGGCCATATTTAGAACACCGCGGTCATAAACCCGAGAATCAATCTTAATGTTTTTACTGGAGACAGTAAAGCCAAAAAACGCGCCGGCCCTGTGTTGATTTGACTGGACATGGCAAAGGGCAAGGTTGCCGGAGTTTACTCAGATGGCTGTCACAAAAGAAAAGATCATTACTGATGTCTTTGAAAACACTGATCTTTCCAGGAAAGACGCCAGGGCGGCGGTGGAAAAGGTCATGGAGATTCTGAAAAGAACGCTGGCTGAAGAAAAAGACGTCTTAATCAGCGGTTTCGGAAAATTCGTGGTCAAACGCAAAAGAGCCCGCCGCGGCCGCAACCCCCAGACCAGGGAATCGCTGGAGTTGCGTTCGCGCCGGGTGGTGGTGTTCAAAAATTCCGGCATACTGCGCAAGAAAGTCAACGGCGAAATAGTTGACGATCAGGCTGTGGATGGTTTTTAGACGCCTCCCCGCGTCTATTTTACAGTTCGGGATTCGAAAAAGGCTTTAGGCCGGGCCGGCTCCTGACTTGACAGGTGGTTTGTCGCCGCGTTCTTCCGGCTGAGTGAGAGCGCCTCTTTATCATGAAAAATTTCGGCCCCGCTTTGAGCGCCGGAATTAACAGCACACTCAACTAGGCGACGATTCGGCCGCGCGCCGTGTCCCGAAGGCGAAGGCGCCGGGGAATCGGCGTCGGCCTGGAATCGGGCTTACAAAACAGAGCGACTATATGGCACTGCAAAAACCTCAAATTTCCACTTGTATTGACGGTAAAGGTCACGTTTGGCTGATAGTGGCCGAAGAAACTCCTCCGGAAGGCGGGCAGGGGCCGCGCATGGAGCACCGCTGGTGCAAGAAGTGCGGTTGTCTGACCCAGGTCGGCTTTAACAGCGAGGGGCAGCCGATAGTGGCGGTCGACGAAGACGGCTCGCCCCATCTGGCCGTTCCCAAGATTCTGGATGCTCTTATCAAATAGCGTTTCGGGCATGGGCCTTGTATGATCGCAAGGGTTTCGCGCCGCGGCGGGCGGCGTGAAACCCTTTTGGTTTGGCCGCGCCGTCTCCAGTGGACTGTGCGGGCTTTGACGAAATCAGGCCTGTTTATTCGGCGAGTCGAAAAAGGAAAACCATGGACTCAAATAAAATCAGAAACGTGGCCATAATCGCTCACGTCGATCACGGCAAAACCACGCTGGTGGACGCCATGCTGTGGCAAAGCGGCCTTTTTCGCGACAATCAGGACGTCCGCGAGCGGGTGATGGACAGCATGGACCTGGAGCGCGAAAAAGGCATCACCATCATGGCCAAAAATACGGCCGTCAACTACGGCGACCTGAAAATAAACATCGTCGACACTCCCGGTCACGCCGATTTCGGCGGCGAGGTGGAGCGCACCCTGACCATGGTCGACGGCGTCATCCTCCTGGTCGATTCTTCCGAAGGCCCCCTGCCGCAGACGAGATTTGTGCTGCAGAAAGCTCTGGCCAAGCAACTGCCGCTCATCGCGGTCATCAACAAGATCGATCGGCCTGACCGCCGTCCCGGCGAAGTTCTGGACGAATTGTATTCGCTGTTTATCGACCTGGACGCCGACGACGATCAACTGGA
>JAISRV010000221.1 GCA_031273445.1 Candidatus Adiutrix sp.
CGGCGGTGTCGACGTAACGCTTGCCGCCGTAGAGCACCTTGCGGATGGCGTCCATACGGCTGGTGGTGGCGAAGTTAAGCCAGTTGCCGTGCCATTGGCCGGAGCCGCCGGCCGTGGCCGTGGTGCGGCTGCAGACGCCGTGGGCTGACTTCGGGGTCTTGACGCCGATGTCCAGGAGGCTGTCGTTGTCGGTGTCCTTGCCCAGGGCTTTGATCTCATCGGGGATCAGGGCGGCCAGCTGGGCGTTGGTCTGCGTGGCGGCCGCCCCGGCGCGGGTGAACTTGGAGCCGTCATAAGTGTAGCAGGAGTCGGAGTCGAAATAGCCGACATAGGTGACGGCGGGGTTGAAGCCGATGTCGATGACCCCGTCGCCGTCAAGATCGGTCAGGTTGTTGTAGGCCGGATAGAAGACCTTCCAGTCGCGTTCCATAATCAGCATGACGTTGGGGATGGTGCGCCCGTCCAGCCAGAAGGGGGTGGCCTGGTAGTCCGTCCTTACCGGCGCCTGGGCGGCGGCGGTCTGCGAAAACAGCAGCGCCAGGCTGAATATGGCGGCCAACAATTTGTTTTTCATCGTCAAATCTCCCTGTTGCCTATGGATAGTCATATTATGATCGTCAAATCGTCAAATAAGCCGAAAGGCCGGAATCCGCGCCTGTTTTCAGGACATGGTCTCGCGAAAGATGGTGGTCACGATGCTGTGGGTGGCCTCATAGTCGCCCCGGAAATAATTGGCGTTGTCGCCGGGGCTCCCGCCCGGGGCGGGGCGGGAGACGCGCCCGTCGGCGGTGACGACCACGAAGGCCGTGACGGTGTTGCCGTCGTCCCGGTTGTAGGTATGCTGACCCAGGGAGGCGCCGGGCTGGTTGGGGCTGCCGTAGCCGATGTCGACCGAGGCGGTGCCGATGACTTCGTCGCCGTAAAGCACTTTCACCTGCGGCGTCTCGGCGGAGTCGGCGTGGGTGGCCTGGAGATAGCGGTTTTTAATGTCCTCGGCCGTCACGATGTCCGTGAATTTGGCCACATTGGCCAGGGTGAAGTTGGCCGTGTCCAGCTCCACCTTAAAAGGGCGGTCGGCGCCGCTGACGTCGCCGCGAACATAGTCGCCGGGGTCGCCGGCTTCGGAATAGAGCAGGGCCCGGCCCAGCAAGAGGCCCACGCGGGCGGTGGAGTCGGCCTTGGTGAAGGCGTCCCGCCCCTCGTAGGTGTCGTGGGAGATGCGCAGCTCCGTGGTGGTGTTCAGATGAATGATCGCGCCCATCAGGCCGATCATCAAGAGGATCACCAGGCTGAACATCAGAATGGAGCCTTCGGGGCAATAAGGGCTGATTTTGGGCCGGCGGCTTGAAAATCCGGGGCTTCCGGCTTTGATTGCGTCTGACATGACTGAGCCTCGTCGCTTCATTGAAATTATGTTAAAAACCGTGATCGGAAATGACGGTGTCGTAAACAAGCTCATGAGTTCCGCCCTGCCCCTGCCACTGTAGCTTGATGGAAACTTCGGCGCTGCGGGAGGTGGGGTATTGGGGAATGACCGTGGTGGTCATGGTGTAGCGGCATTCCGCCTCGGGGGTGACGCCTTCGACGCAGACCTCGCCGGCGCCGGTCAGTTTGACGGGAGCGTCGTCAATGAATTCCAGGCTGTTGAAATCCTTGTTGCGCAGCCACTCCGACTGCGACTCGGCCAGAAAGGAGGTCACGGCCAGATCGTTGGCCTGGGCGCCGCCCGTGATGGCCGAGGCCTGCAGACTAAGGGCGCCCAGGCAGCCGAGAACGATGATGACGATGGCGGCCAGAATCTCGACCAGGGTAAAGCCGGCCGGCAGGTTCTCAAGTTGATGTTGCGGAAGGCGGCGCATATAAATTACCTCGGATGGCGTAGGAATTCGTGACTCAAAGCGCTAGACGCGGCGCAGGGCGATGCTGCCGGAGTTGAGGCCGAGATCAAGCTCCCAAGCTTGGCCGACGCCTCTGTCGGAGCTGAAAACCAGCCGCATGACGTCATGGGAGCCCGTAACCCGGCCGGAAGGCAGGAAGACGGCCCAGAAGAGCCCGTTGGGGTTCGTGCCCAGGGCGACGGCGCCCGCGGCCGCGCTGACGCTGACGGAAGGGTCGAAATCGCGCCGAGTCCCTGAAATTTCCAGCCAGCCGTTCAATTCGCCGTTTTCATTGAAAGTCGCGGCGTAGAGCCGGGCCTCGCAGGGGCTGAGCCGGTCGGCCAGGTGGGCGCGGCAGTCGATCACCGCCCGGGCCGGTTTCTGGGAATTGCCCGCCCGCAGGCGGGCCTGCTGCATCAGGCCGACCATGGCCTTGCCCGCGCTGCGCAGCTGAAAGCCGGCCACGGCGGAAGAAAAAGAGGGCACGGCCAGCATGGCCAAAATGCCGACGATGGCCGCGACGATCAAACATTCGACCAGCGTGAAGCCGCCCCGGCCGCGATATGTTCCAGTTTTGATTGGCATGGTTTCCGGCCCCGTTCCCGATCAGTAGTTGCGCAGGTTGACTGTTTCGGCCATGACGCGCCGGGAATAGCCGCTGTCGCCCGCGGCCTCATGCGACATGACCTCCACCGTCGCCCCTTCGCCGGCGACATCGCTGCGCTGGCCGGCCCGCGAAACCAGGGCCAGCTTGACCGCCTCAACCACAGCGCCGTCGAGCTTGGTTTCGTTTATTTCCGGGTCCAGCGGCGGGTCGGAGAGGCCGGAGCCGCTGTAATAATAGCCCACCTGAAAATCTTCGATGTTGTCGGCTATCCGCGCCCGGTGGTCGGCGGTGACTTCGGGGTTGAAATCCGCCACGATGGTGTCGTCGTGATAATTGGCCATCAGACGCTTGTTGACCGTGTCGACGTAATAGGTGACGAAGGTCACGTCCCTTAAATTATAGACTTGGGAGCCTATCGGAAATTCCAGGCCGCCGCCGCCGGGAAAAGTCTCCGCGGGCCGGAAACGGGAGCCCAGGTTGATGCCCGTAAATAAGGGGGAAGCCGCCGCCATGGGCTCGGCCTCCAGGATGACGGCGGTCGAGCCGTTGGCCACGGCGATGATGTCGCCCTTGGACAGCACTTCGTTGACCTCGATCGGATTTTGGAGAGTCAGGGAGTTGTTGACGCCCGGTTCGAAAGAAGCGCTCAGCTGGCCGATGGGGTTGGGGGCCTCGATCTCGGAGCGGAAAATGACCAAAGTGTCGGGTTTGGAGGCGTCGGCCCCGCTGTTGAAGCCGTATATGGCCCTGACCCCGTATTGGTCGGCGCCCAGGTAGCGGAACCAGCCGGCCTCCCTCTGAACCTCGTTGTCGAACAAAACCGGCGGCACATAAACCTGCACCAGGGAGGCCCCGATCAGGTTGAGGCCGTTGCCGGCCATGCGCACATCCCTGGCCACGGCATAGAGAGCCGCGCGCAGATTCTGGGTCTGCTCCAGAACGTCCTGCTGATGGGCTTCCTGGCGGGTGGCCAGTTGGAAAACGCCCATCCCGGCCCCGGCCACAATGACCGTGATGACCATCACGATAAGAAGCTCCACCAACGTCACGCCAGCCCTGAGGCGGCGAAGAGCCGGCCGGCCGGAGACGGCCTCCGATTTAAAGATGAATCGCACTTTGACTTTTCTCCTGACCCCGGAGAGGGCTCCAGGGCGAATTTAATATCCCGAATGCAGTCGAAGGCTTCAAACAAAAAATGCAGTCGATGTTACGTCAAGAAGCAGAAGCAAAAACTACGCCAACTGCCGCTACGGCGGCTATGTAATTTTTTTTACCAACATATCGGTTATTTATTTCAACGAAAAAATTCCCGGGAGTCCGCTCAAGCTCCCGGATATTAAATTATTTGCCAGGACCTATTAAAAGTTTTAATAGGCGGGGCTGAGGGGTCCGCCCCGGCCGGTCATTGCGGGGCTCCGCCGAGGCAACCGCCTCTTCATTCCGTCACCCCGGCGCCTCTTGGTCGGCCGGGGCGGTGGGGTTCGCCCCGGCCGACCCAGAAGGCGGGCTGACCCCGCGCCCCTACGGGAATTGATTATTATTCCTAAAGCCGCCGTTAGAGCAGTCCCGGCAGCGGTTCTCAGCGTAGGCGAATGTTTAAAAGCCGTTGATGGAGCATCACAGTTTTTTTTGTTGAGATGTATGGAAAATACGAATAATATTGATGGCGTGTTCAGCAAGAGTATAGATGATCATATACGAGGGATATCGGGTCAAAACACGTTCATAGGCGCCGGGCAGTTCTCCGCGGCGACCTATGGGACTTGCCGCCAGTTTATCTACGGCCTCCATTATCTGTTCATAAAATTCTTGCGCCGCCTCCTCATTGTCTTTGGCTATGTATTCCACTATGCCGTCCAAGTCGTCCGAAGCTTTGGCGGCCCAGCTAATGACGCGGCCGGGACTCATGACTGTTTGGCGGCGCCCCGGCGGATGGCCGTCTGGGCCTTGGCCTTGACTTCCTCATGAGCCAGCGTGCGGCCGGCGGCCATGTCGTCCAGACCTTCCTGAATGGCGGCCAGACGTTCCAGCTTTTCAGCCAGGCCGTTTGATATTAATTCTTCCAGCAACTGGGCCTGGCCGCATTTGGTGAGGGCCGACAAGCGGCTCAACTGCTCCTCAAGCGCGGGATTGATAGATATCGTCATTTGCATATCGGCGACCTCCATTTTGGCCATTATACCGTATTAAAGACCGCGTTGAAAGGGCCGCTTTTTAGCCCTGGCGAAAGAAAGGGAATGAGACCGTCATAGATTCGACGAAGATTCGGCGGGAGTCTGGCGGAGGTCACGAATTCTTGCTATAATATCGAGACGGCGATTTTAATAAAGAAGTGAATGGAATGGATAAGATG
>JAISRV010000295.1 GCA_031273445.1 Candidatus Adiutrix sp.
CTTCGCCTTGGCGGGACAATCAGGGGAAAAAGATACGCCCGCCGCCGCTTGTCTGAGCCGCAGGCGAGTTGCGGCGGCGGCTGCACGGAACCGGGGTCCAGGGGCAGAGCCCCTGGCGCGGGTGGGTCCAGGGCAGGGCCGCGAGGCCCTCCCCTGGCGGGGGCGCGGGGCGCGGAGCCCCGCAATGATGGCTGTGGCGGGCTGTCCGCCCCGGCCGAAACGCTTCGCATCCGATACGGGTCCAGGGCTCTGCCCTGGTTATGTTCCCGCATTGGGGCTGGCCGTGTCGCCGCCGCCGGTCTGAACGCCGGAATGGGTATGCGTTTCGACGGTGACGCTGTTTGAGACGATGTTGCCGCCCTGGTTGTTTATGCCGCCGCTGTTGGTTATGCCGCCGCTTTGGTTTATGATGCCGCTTTTAAATATGGCCGGGCCCCCACCAGCCCCGCCCAGGCTCCCCTCTACCCAGAGATTCCCTTTGCAGCGAGTTTGGGGGCTGTCGATAATCGTTTCCGGGCTGGCTACCGTGGCCTGGTTTGAGGCGTTGACCGTGGCGGTCTCGGCGTTGATGACGCATTCTTTCGTTTCGATAGTCACTTTTTGCGGCGCGTGCAGCACCGCTTTTTTGTCCTGGTTTAATTCAAGATATATTTCGGGCGCTTTATTCAGGAAGCCGCCGATATAAAAGCCGTCGCCCTGGTCGAATGACCTAAAGCTGCCCGGCTGGGTCGGCTCCTGATCGCCGCCCTGGCCGACGCCTGAACTGTCGCGCTTGGCGAAGACGGCCAGGCCCGTGTCGCCGGCTTCCGGGTCGATGACCAGGGCGGCGACTCCGCCCTGAAGGCGCGAGTAGGGCAGACGATAGAGCGTGGTCGGCTGGAGCGTCTCGTTATAGGCGTCAGTCTGGCAGACCAGGGGCAAGACGTCCACATAACCGGCCGCCGCGCCCGGCCCCCCCGCGTCAACGCCGACGACCTTCACCACCTCGGCCGTATTGACCAGGCCCTTAACTGTGTTTCTGATCATCAGGTCGATGGCGTTGAAGGGAGTATGCCCCGAATAGGCCGTTCGCGTGCCCTTGACTGTCGTTTCGTCACTTTTTTGTTTCATCGCTCATTTTCCCGCGTGGAAGAATAATTCGCAATTCGCAATTTGTGGACTACATCTTATTAATTGCGAATTGACTTAGTCCGCCCCGGCCGACCAAAACCCGCCCGCCGATCAAGCCCCTGCGGATCGGATGCGAGAGCATCCGGGGTCCAGGGCGGAGCCCTGGTTTTGTCTCCCGTAGCGGCTGGCTTAGCCCGCCATCTTTGTCGGCCGGGGCCTACCGTAGGCCCCGGCCGACCAGGCCTCTTAGGATGCGAAGCATCCTTTCTTCGTCAACCCAAGACGGGCATCTCCGCCCCGGCCGACCAAAACCCGCCCGCCGATCAAGCCCCTGCGGATCGGATGCGGGAGCATCCGGGGTCCAGGGCGGAGCCCTGGTAATGCGCCTCGATGTTGGATTCCCAGGGGCCGCTTTTAAAGGCCGTCAGTTTATGGGTCAGATTGACGATCTTCCACGTTCCGCTGGCGCGGGGAACCAGGCTGTCTATCTTGATTAAGCCGCCCTGTTGCAGGTCGGGATTGTAAAGGCAGCGGCAGACAATGCCGTCCTGATTAAATGTGGGGTAGCCGATCATGCCGGTTTCGCGCGTGAGCAGAACGGCCTTGCCCTGCCGGGCCGCGCCCGGCTTCATGATGACGATGAGGCCGTCGTCCACGATCATTTCGCAGCCGACCTGGGCGGCGATGTCCTGGGCCTTTTTCATGGGCGAACCGTTAAAAACCGCGTTGCGCACCGATCCGCTGACGCCCTGGTTTTCAAAGGCATAGCCCATTTCAGCGGCTTGCTGTTCAATCAGTTGCGCGGCCGAAGCCTCGCCGCTCACGCTGAGCGGGGCGGCCGCTTTGAGCTGGGGATATATGCCGCTCTGGGCCTCGAATTTCATAACCACGTCCGGCGCGGCATTGAAGTCGGCGGAGGCGGAACTTATTTCGCCCACGAAGGCCACGCTCAGGTCGGGGCGGTTGCCCCCGCCCTCATCCCCGGCCCGCACTCTAATCAGGTTTTTTTTAAGCTCCAGCGGTTTGAAGGCCAGCATGGTCAGTTGTTCCATGTCCTCGTATCGCAAATTTGTGACTTTTATGGAGGCGCTGTTTTTGTCAGGTAGCCCTGGCTTTTTGATTTCGGCCTCGCAGGGCAGGCCGACAATGGTTTTGGTGTTGCCGCTGACTCCGGACTCTCCAGGCGCTCCGCCCGCGCCGGACGTTCCGGTCGCGCCGGACGTTCCGGTCGCGCCGGACGTTCCGGCGAAGTCTCCCTGGCCGAGTATGATTTGCAGCTCAATCACCTTGCGGCTGAACGATTTGGTCATTTTTACCTCCCTACTCCTGGTCGGCCGGCGGGGCTGAGTGCCCCGGCCATCATTGCGGGGCTCTGCCCCGCGCCCCGCCAGGGGAGGGCCTACGCGGCCCTGCCCTGGACCCACCCGCGCCAGGGGCTCCGCCCCCTGGACCCCCGGTTCCGTGCAACCGCCGCCGCAACTCGCCTGCGGCTCAAACAAGCGGCGGCGGGCGGTGCTTCTTCCTCTTTATTGTCCGAAAGTTTCGCCCCGGCCAACCAAAACCCGCCCGCCGATCAAGCCTCTACGGATCGGATGCGAGAGCATGAGGCGGTTGCCTCGGGGTCCAGGGCGGAGCCCCAGGGCAATCGCATGAAAATAGTAATATATTGAAATATCAAGATAATTTTTCAGAGATCAATTTGTGAATATTTATGATTTCACAGGGTTACGTTTTTTATGCGATGGCCCTGGCGGAGCCCTGGCCCTGGTTGACTTTCTGTATTCGGGGGGATACAATAAAATCATGGGCAATGTGATCAAGCAAACCGAAGAATTCGTTGAATGGCTGGAAGGCCTTAAGAACCGCCAGGCTTTTTTGCGGATAACCGCCCGCGTCAACGCGGCTGAAGGGGGCCATTTTGGCGATCACAAATTGCTGCCCGATACGCATGGCCTTTTCGAAATGCGCGTGGACGTCGGCCCCGGCTATCGCGTTTATTACGGGCAAATGGGCCGGACGGTTTATCTGCTGGTGGCCGGCGGCGACAAAAAGAGCCAGAAAGCCGACATAGCCAAAGCCGCCGGCCTGTGGCTGAGAATAAAGAAGGAAGGTCAGGCCCATGGAAAAGATTAAAATAACCGACTTCGACGTCAGTAAATATTTGAAGACGGATGAAGACATGGCTGAGTTTCTGCAAGCTTCGATTGCGGAACAGGATAGCCGCGTGTTCATATCGGCCCTGAAGACGGTGGCCCGGTTGAAGGGCATGTCCAATCTGGCCAGAGAGGCCGGGCTGGGGCGGGAAAGTTTGTATAAATCCCTGGCGCCCGGCTCCAAACCACGTTTTGAAACCATCATGAAACTTACCTCGGCCCTGGGTTTCCCCCTGGGCATATCGGCTAAAACCGAAAATACTCCGGAACCGTCTCCCCTTCGGGAATAAACAAGAGCGCGTAGCGGTTTCCCAGGCCTTCAAAGGCGGGATCGGAAACGCCGCGAAAATCATAAAAATGGAGCGAGCCTTTAAACAATGGGCTGGGCGATTGCAAAACGTCAGCCCCATTGCGGCAGATGGCTCCCCGGCAAACGTCGCCGTCAGCCGTCCATAGGTCTAAATACAGATGGTCGCCGCGCTGATAGAGCTTCAGCGAGCAGTTATGGCCGCCCAGAACGGCGTAAAATGTTTGCGACGGCAGCGCGGCCGGGTTAATTTGGATCATCTGCGTTACCCATCTCGGCCGACTCCAGTTATATTGCCAAGAACTGATGTTTTTGGCCCACTAACCTCTTCCGTTCCGGCCTTGCCGGTGTTCTGGTTGCCGGCGCTGGTGGGGTTTTTGCACGATTGCGGCGGCATGACCGTAGTTGAGACCTGGGTTTCGACCTCGCGCACCTCAACCAATGACAGCTCCACGACCAGCAGTTCGGCCCCGGCGTCGCTCCGGCGGCGGTAGTTGAACGACTCCAGCGTCAGGCTGTCGTAGTAGGCGGCTGGGGTACTGAGGGCCACTTTCACGGCCTTCTCCCGCAGTTCGTCCAGATCGGCCAGGGCCGCGTTCTGGCGGTCGGCGTCGCCCTGGATGGCCAGCTCAACCCGCAAGGCCCTGGGTGAATCGACCTTGTTGTAGGAAACGAAAGCGCCTTTTTCTATTGGCTCCGACAGAGCCTGGCCCTCGTTGGAATCGTCCAGCGACAACAGGCTGTCGAAGGTCAGGGCCTCGCCGCCGTCCTCATCGTATAGTTCCCAGCTCATTGGTTGACTCCTCCGCCGGCGGCGGCGGCGATTTGGCGGCCCAGCTCCGGGGCGATATCCCCGGCAAAGTCGGCGGCGTTGGCGGCTGTGGAATGGACGATGACGTCGCCGACGGTGATGTTGTTGACGAGGCCGGCGCCGGTTTCCCGCGCCGGGGCGGCCGGCGGGTTGAAGCGGAGGCTAAGAGCCTGGCCCTCCATGAGGCCGGCCAGGCCGCGGATAAGGTCGATGGCCTCGGGGTCGGCGGCTGTCCGCATGTCGCCGGCGCGGAGAGTTTTTATGGGCTCCGTTATCCTGGCCGCTTTTTCGGCCGGGGCGGCAATATTTTCAAAGCCGCCGAAAAAGCCGCCGACGCCTTTCTTCATTCCTCCCCAGAACTCGGCCCCGGCGGATTGCAAGGCTTTCAGCCTTTGGCTCAAGCCGTCTGAAGCGGCCGGAGTTAAATATTCCCGTAGCCCGGCCCCGGCGGAGTGCAAGGCGTTCAGGCTCTGGCTCAAGCCGTCTGAAGGGGGCAAGGTCCGATCAGGGCCGGCCCGGACATCGGCCTGGCCGGTTTTAGCCTCGCCGGCGGCGCCTTTTTTCATCTCTTCCAGAAACCCGGCCCCGGCGGATTGCAAGGCTTTCAGGCTTTGGCTCAAGCCGTCTGAAGCGGCCGGAGTTAAATATTCCCGGAACCCGGCCCGGCCGGTTTTAGCGCCGGCGGCGGCCAGGCGGGCCGGGCCGGCGAATTGATTGGCCGGCTGGGCCGTTCCCGAACCAGGGGGCGCCGTTTCAGTCAGGCTTTTAGCCAGAGCAATGGCGACGGAACGTCCGCTGCGAGCGGAACGTCCGCTGCGGGCGGAACTAAAATCTTCCGCCCGGCCGGCCGCCTGTAGCGCCGCCCGGCCCCGGGCCTCAAGGCCGCCGAATTTTTCGCCGATAGCGGCGGCGAATTGATTTAAAGCCTCGGCCTCTTTGATATAGCCGCCGAAAATACGGCCGGCGAAGGTCCCGGCCAGGGAGGCCGGCACGCGGCCCATGATGTTTTTGACGCCGCCGTTCAGGATATTGGTCATTTCGGCCAAACCCTTTTTGACGCCGGTGACGTCAAGCCCTATTTGGATTAAAAGACTGTCAATTACCGTGGCCATTTTTTGTCTCCCGCAGTGGCGGGCTTATTTTGTCTCCCGCAGGAGCGGGCTTAGCCCGCCCTCTTGGTCGGCCGGGGCCGACGGTAGGCCCCGGCCGACCAGGAGCCGCCCGCCGACCATGCCTCTACGGATAGGATGCGGAGCATCCGTGGCCCTCCGCCCAGGAGGCGGAGCATCCGTGGCCCTCCGCCCAGGAGGCCCATTCGTTGTAGTTGTTGACCTGTATTATTTCGGCCATATCCAAAGCGTCGTCATAACTGTAGAAGGTTTGCAGTTCCTTCAGCGTGGCCAGGCCCCGGCCGACGATGACCCCGGTCAGGCGGCCTACGTTGGGGTAATCGGCTAATCCTCTGATCCCGGCTGCGGCTTGCCTATATTGATTTTCGCGGGGGAAGGCAAGCCGCTTTCGGTTCCCCCTTTGATAAAACCGAGGTTTAGCGTCAGCGCCTCCTTGCGCAATGTCCAAAGGCTTTTAACGTCGGATATCATGCCGTCCATGATTTCCGGCGTGCATTTGATTTCCGCCTGTCCGTCAACCCTGTAGCAACAGGCCAGCATTTCATCCAGCAGGGGTTTGGCCTTGTCGTAGTCCAGGCCGCCGACGATTTTCACCAGGTTCGTTTCGGCGTTTTCCCCGCTGAAAATTTGTTCCAGGCCGGCGCCTGGGGCCAGTTCCGCGCCGGAACCGGCCGCGTCGGCCGCCTGGATAATGGCTCGCATGAGCCACGATTCAAGTTGCGTGGCCGGCATTTGCCTGATCCTAAACGTCATGCGGGCGCCGCCGTCCTCTATGGTTATTTCTTTCGTTTTTCTCACTATTTTTCTCCTTTGGCCTGGAGCCTTGTCGGGGCTGACCGTAGCCAGGCAAAAAATGCGATTTTTGCCTGGCGTGTTGTCTGGTCGGCTTTTCTGCCAGTCGCTTCGCTTGTGTTCGCTCTCTTGTTTTCGTTGCCCCTACGGGGTTTGCCTTGGCCGACCAACAACCAACCGCGGCCAGTATGGGGAAAAAGACCCGCCCGCCGCCGCTTGTTTGAGCCGCAGGCGAGTTGCGGCGGCGGTTGCACGGAACCGGGGTCCAGGGGCGGAGCCCCTGGCGCGGGTGGGTCCAGGGCAGGGCCGCGAGGCCCTCCCCTGGCGGGGGCGCGGGGCGCGGAGCCCCGCAATGATGGCCGGGGCACTCAGCCCCGCCGGCCGACCAGGAGGGTAACCACACAGGGCCGCCCCTATTTGTCGTTTCTCTATCTACTTGATCGCTCCAATTTCTCAAAGTGGAAAACCCATGTGGTGGGATCGAGAACCTTTTTCAGGCTGGCGAACGGAACGCCTGATTTCATAACGCCCCGCGCCCAGGTGTAAACCTGCTCCAGGCTGGGAACATCGC
>JAISRV010000343.1 GCA_031273445.1 Candidatus Adiutrix sp.
GGAGTCTGGACGTCTGCGGCAAATGCGACGTCGGCCCCTGCGCTATTTTTTAATCGTGGTGGCTTGGAGCCTTGTCGGGGCTGATCGTAGCCAGGCAAAAAATGCGATTTTTGCCTGGCGAGCGAGTTTATCGGCCTCTCAACCAGTCGCTTCGCTCCGTCGCCCCTCTTCGGGGGCGACTTGCTATTTTCATTTTTGGCTTGGAGCCTTGTCGGGCTGATCGTAGCCAGGCAAAAAATGCGATTTTTGCCTGGCGCGCGAGTTTGTCGGTCTCTCAACCAGTCGTGTCCTCCGTCGCCCCTCTTCGGGGGCGACTTGCTTTTTGAAAATATTCGCCTACACCCGGGAACCGCCGGCTAGACGCACTCCCGCAGAAGCCGCCTGACGAAATCGGGATCGACCGGATACCCGACCTCTCGAACCGTATTCATCATCTCATCAATATTTTCCAGCGGCGAGTCAACCGGCAGGCTGCAGCCGGACATCACCACATAGCCTTTGGGTGAGTCATAGGCCTCCAATATGCATTCCAAAGTCTTGCGGCGCACGTCCCGGGGCGAGCCGGCGTACATGACGCCGCCGGGGTCGACATGGCCCATAATTTTGGTTTTATGCCCGATGGTTTGACAACACTTTTTTAGGTCCACCACATTGTCGACGCTGAAGCCGGCCACCCCCAAATCAGCGATATCCTCCCAAATGAATTTCGTTTCTCCGCAAATATGAATGACCGGGGGTTTGCCGAGCGCCTTGACGAAGTCGACCAGCTCCTTCAAATAAGGCAGGGAAAATTCCCTGAAGGCCTTGGGGCTGACGACCGTGCAGGACGACATGGGTTCCGAGATGGTGGGCGACATGCCCTTGGCCAAAGCGGCCTCCAGATAGGCCCGGCAGGTGTCGAGGGAGATGCGGCAAAGCCTGTGCACCGCTTCCGGGTTTTTGCGCATAAGCCTGAGCGACTCGTCGACCCCGTAGAGAAAAAAGAAATTGGTGAAAGGGCCGACGACGCCCGCCGAACAAGACGTCTCGTCGCCCAAAACGTCCAGCAGATAGTCCATGGCCCGCAGATGGACCGGCAGCCGGCCGTCTTTATGAGGATCAGCCGGCCGCAGCCGGTCGATTTGACTTAAACTGTCGATAGCCGGTCTGGCCAGATCGACGGTGTAATCTTCGGGGCGGACGACCTCCGCGCCCATGGCTTCAGCCCAGGCGAACAGGTCGGTGAAAATTCTGACGCCGTCCGAGCCGAAGCGCCGGTAGGCGGCGATCTGGGCCTCCGCCAGCGTTTTCGGGTTATGATTGAACTCCGATATTTTGCAGCCGTAAATCCTGGCCGCGCCGTTGGCGATGTTGGGATTGCAGGGCAGTCGATCGGCGGCCAAGCCGTTGGCTATGGCCGCTCCGCGTTCTTTGGGGGTCATTTCCGTCATGAGTCAACCTCAGCTGTTGAGCGTCCAGGCCAATACCCTGTTTTTAAAAAGGTCAAAAAGATACATGATGACCACCAGAACCAGGGCCATGAAAATAAAGCCGACGAGCACCAGGTCAAAACGGGCGAAGTCGGAATAATACTGCACGAAAAAGCCCATGCCCGAGGTCGCCCCGAACATTTCCGAGACCGTCAGAAGAATGAAGGAGAATTTTAAGGCGATGGAGCAGCCGGCCAAAATAGTCGGGGCCGCGGCCGGCAGAATAATCCTGAACATCTTTTCCGGGCCTGATATTTCCAAAGTGGCCGCATTTTCCAGATAACGCTTGTCGATGGTCACCACGCCGGCCACGGTCGTGCCTAAAATAGGCCAGAAGGCGCCCAGAAAAATAATGAACAGCGAAGCCGCGCTGAAGGTGGCGAAAGTGTGAATGGCGAAGGGCGTCAATAAGGTCACCGGGACGGCGCTTAAGGCGTTTATATAGGGGCTCAGGTTGTCTCTCAGCGGCTTGATGAGGCCGATCAGAACCCCCAGGGTGACGCCCAGGCCGAGGGCCAGGGCATAGGCGGGAACCAGAAGCTTCATGGAACTCCACAACCCTTCCGCCAATTTGTCGAAATACCTGACGAAGGCCGGCAGAACCTTGCTCGGCCCGGCGTAGAGAAACGGATCAAGCAGGGCGAAGACGTCGGTCGCCAGCCAATAGGACATAAGGCCCGCGATAAAAATTGCCGGTATGCCGATGGTTTTTGAAGCGAGGCGGCGGGGTTTTTTAACTTTGTGAATCGGTCGGCTCACATCAAGGCCGACTAAAATTTTCACCTCATCAAAGCCTGTTTTTCCCATCTTTATCGCTCCGCTTTATGCCGCAAAAGGAGGCTCTGAAATTACATGTTGTGTTCGTTGAACAGGGCCAGCTTGTCCTTGTAAAAAGGCTCATCGGGATATTCCGCCAAAAGCGAGTCCAGGGCTGATTTATAAATGGCCGTATTGATGTGGTCGTTTATGTCCATGGCCGGATCGACCAGATAGCCGAAGCCTCTCATTTTTTCCCACATTTTGACGACGCTGTTTTTATAGGGGTCGGCTTCATATAAAATATGAGGGCTCAGCAGAAAACTCTCGGCTATTTCCCGGGTCATATCCAGTTTGGCCATAACCAGTTCCACCACCCGGGGCATGTTGCTCCGCATGTCTTTTTCGGCCCTGATGTAGGCCCTCAACAGCTTTTTCAGGGCCTCGGGGTTATTGTTCATCCAGTCGGTCTTGGCCAGCATGCGGCAGCAGGAGTGGTTGGGCCACAATTCGTCCGGCCACATGACCACCTTCATGCCCGACTGATTGATCTGGACTTCAAAGCCCGTGGAGACCGAGCCGAAATCCGCCTGGCCGCTGCGAACCGCCTCCAGGACATCCTGGTTTCGTTTCATTTCCACAAAAGTCACGTCTTTGTAGACGTCGTATCCGGCGTCGAATAAAATGCCCTTCAGCACTATGTCAGGGGTGCCGCCGCGCATTATGGCGATTTTTTTGCCCACGAGCGATTCCAGACCGGCATATTCCGTTTCCGGACGGGCGAAAACCGGCGTGGCCCCGATGATCATATAGCCGCCGAAAATTGAAAATTTTTGGCCGTTGGCGATCTGGATCAGGGGGCCGCCGGTGCTGTAGGTGGAAATGACGTCGACCTTGCCCGAACTTAAAGCGGAGGTGGCGTCAGTGCCGTTGTTGATGTAAACCATTTCGACTTCAATGCCTTCGTCGTCCAGATAGCCTTTGTCTTCAGCCATATACTGAAACACCTGCCCGCTGGTGGCCTGAGCCGCGACTTTAAGTTTGATTTTTTCCTCCGCCGCGTAAGCGCCGGCGTCCGCAAAAATTAAAATAGCCGCAACCAGGGCGAAGGCCGCCGCGGCAAGTTTGGCCGTGTCCGTTGTTCCTCCCGGCGTTGGAACTTTGATGATTTGGAGAAGCGTTTTAGCGACAGGTTTGGCCATGTCCGTTGTTCCTTTCGGCTGCGCCGGCTTGATGGCCGGCTTTAAGGAGAATTTCCTCATTTATTATTCTTATGAGGCTGTTGCGCAAAGCGACTATATTGGGGTCCGCGTACATGCTTTCACGGTTTACGGCCTTCGGGCCGTCGAATTGATGGCTGTAAATGATGCGGCCGGGCGATTGGCCTAAAACAAAGATATGGGTGGCCAGCAAAAGCGCTTCATCCACGTCATGGGTAACGAAAAAAATCGTTTTGCGCCGTTTGGTCTCTTTTTGCCACAGTTCCAGAACCAAATCCTGCAATCTGGCCCTGGTCACGGCGTCAAGAGCGCCGAAGGGCTCGTCCATCAAAAGAACCGGCGGGTCTATGGCAAAGGCGCGGGCGATGGCGCAGCGCTGGCGCATCCCGCCTGACAGTTCTTTGGGAAACTTGTTGAAGCAGGACTCGTCAAGTTCGACTTCCCTGAGCTTTTTGAGGGCCTCGGCCTTGCGCTCGGCCTTGCGCAGGCCTTTAAATTTTTGCTTCAGGGCGATGGTGATGTTTTCGCCGGCGCTCATCCAGGGGAAAAGGCCATAATCCTGAAAAACCATGCCCCGATCCAGGCCGGCCTTGCGCACCGGGCGTCCGTCGACCAGGATGCTGCCGGCCGTCGGCTGCTCCAAGCCGGCCAGAAGCCGGAGGAAAGTGCTTTTGCCGCAGCCGGACTGGCCTAAAATACAAACAAAAGCCCCGGCTAAAACCCGCATGTCGATGCCGCCGAGTATCAGTTTTTGATCATAGGAAAAATAAACATTATCAACAGTGACGTTCAGCACAGGCGGGTCCGGGTTTAGCGGCCTTCCGCCGCAATATGTCATATTTCTATTGTTGAAATAGGTTATACCTATATACCATTTTGTTATATCGCTGTCAATAAGCGCGCTGCCGTCCCGGCAATTGTCGCGGGCGGCTCAGCTTCGCGAAATGGATTCAATCAGGCAAGATAATTTCAATCAGGCAAGATAATTTCAATCTTTGACGGCCGCCAGTATGGCCTGAACGTTGCCCAGAGGCGAGCCGGTTCCCAGGCCGCAGGCCGGGGAAATTATATCGGCCGTTTTCAGGCAATGCCGGGTCAGGGCGGCTATTTTTTCGGGAGCGGACAGTTC
>JAISRV010000355.1 GCA_031273445.1 Candidatus Adiutrix sp.
GCGGCCATGTCGTGGGGGATCACCCGTTCCCATCCCGAACACGGAAGTTAAGACCCACAGAGCCGATGGTACTGCCCTTTAGGAGGGTGGGAGAGTAGGACGCCGCCGGAATCTTCTTATGCCCTCCCCACACCAGGGAGGGCTTCTTTTTTGTGCGCCCCAGGGCGCGCCCAGCCTCCGCCTACACTTCAGACGCGGTAAAATAATATGATAAGGCCTGGTACGGGCAAACCTTGACGCAGGCCGGCTTCAGCCCGGCCTGAAGGCGCTCGTAACATAAATCGCATTTGGTCATCAGCCCCTGACGGTTCAAAACGGGCGCTTCAAACGGGCAGGCCTGAGCGCAAGTTCCGCAACCCAGGCATTTGTCCCGGTCTATTAGAACGGCGCCGAAGCGTTCATCCCGATAAATGGCCGCATGAGGGCAGACTTTCAGGCAGGGGCTTTCCAGGCAATGTCGGCAGGCGCTGGAAACATAGCTGATCGGGGGGGAGGCGGGGTCGTCGCTTTCGATCTGAATCAAGCGGCGAAGCGGCTGATCCCCTTTTTCCGGCTCCAAGTCGTTCTGATCATAACAGGCCGCCACGCAGGCCGCGCAGCCGACGCATCTGTCGCTCAGACACTTTAGGGCAAATTCGCTCATCTTATCCTTCCGTTCCTTCCGTTCCTTCCGTCGCTTTTTTCAAAGAGCACAGCGACGACTTGTAGCCCGGAAAGCCGGAGATAGGGTCAAGATAATCGCCCGCCAAGAGGGAGTTGGCATTGGCCTGGGGCCAGCCGTGATAAAGGTGCGCCACGCCTTCAAGGGCCATTCTGGTCGGGTTGGCTTTGACCTTCACCGACCCCGCCGGCGTGGACAGCAGCAGTGCGTCGCCAGCCTTGACTCCCAGCCTTTCGGCGTCAATGGGGCTGATGTCGACGGCGGGGTGTCCGGGCCGCAGGCTTCTGAGCCAGGACAGATGATTAAGCCGGGAGTGAAGGAACATCGGCAGCCTGGAGCCGGTGTTGAGAATGAAAGGGTATTCGGCGGCCAGGTCAGGCCGGGCCTCCCGGCTGAGCCGGGGCGGATGATAGGCCGGCAGGGATTCCAGGCCGGGCTTTTCGCCATAACGCTCCAGGATCATTGATTTGAACTCGATCTTGCCGCTGGGGGTGGCGGCCCCTTCCATATATTTGCGTTCAACCGTCTCCTGAAGATTGTCCACATACAGCCCTTCCGGGCGGTTTTTCAGCTTTTCCACAGTCAAGCCGCAGGGCTCCAAAATCCAGTTCAGAGATTCTTCATAACCCTTTTTAAAAAGCGGGTCATCCGGGCAGAGTTTTTCAGCCAGATCATATATGACGTCCACATCGGGACGCGACTGGTGAAGCGGCGCGATGACCGGCTGACAGAGTTGAGCGTAGCCCATGGGATAAGCCCGGAATTCGGCGCGTTCCAGGGAGGTGCAGACCGGCAGAACCAGATCGGCCCGGCGACAACTATCGGTCATAAAAACGTCGGCGTTGATCACAAAGTCCAATGAATTCCAGCTTTCCAGAAAATTTTCGCTGGCCGGCCACATGCGGTAATTAAGCCCGAAGCCCAAAAGCGCCTTAAGCGGATAGGGCCGCCCGGAGCGCAACTGGTCCGGCAGCCGCATGGCCTGGGCCTCCCCGCCGGCGATCTCGGCCCAGACCGGAAATTTGTCGGCGCCTATCATGGGCGCCATTTCGCTCATCGGCCGAGGCGACTCGAATTCCCTTTCCCTGGTGGCGAATTTAGCGGCCACATGGAGATAGCTGGAAGATTTCGCCAGATTGCCGCCGCGAACGTCATAGTTGCCGGTCAGGGCCAAAAGAGAAAAAACCGCCCGATAATTCTGCACTCCGTTGGTGTTGTGGACCACCGGGGAGGCGCTGTAAACCAGAGAGGCCGGTTTGGAGGCGGCGAACATTCTGGCGGCCAGGATTATTTTTTCGGCCGGCGCCCCGGTCAGTTCCTCCCCCCTGGCCGGGGTATAATCCTGAACATGCTCGGCGAATTCCCGGAAGCCGTAGGTGTGGTCTTCGACGAAGCGGCGGTCGAAGAGTCCCTCATTAATGATGACCCGGGCCATGGCCAAAGCCAGAGCCCCATCGGCGCCCGGCCGGAGCCTTAAATGCAGGCTGGCTTTGGCGGTGGTCGGCGTCAGCCGGGGGTCGACCACGATCATCTTGAGCCCGCGATCGAGCTCCCGCTGCAGCGCCATGGCCTGGCCGTGGTTGCTGTGAAAATAATTGCAGCTCCAGATCAGGGCGCATTGGGAGTTCGGCAAATCCGGCGAGCCGGGGCGGCCGAAAAGCAGCTTTTGGGCCATGGCCGTGGCCGTGTTGCAGGTGCTGGATTCAGTGCAGTAATTGGGCGAACCGAAGGCGTGGGCCAGACGCCGCAGAAATGGCCGGGGGTATTTGGTGTAGCCGGAAAAAAAGACCACTGATTCCGGGCCGAATTTTTCCTTGGCCTGCAGAAGCTTTTCGGCCGTAAGATTCAGGGCCTCGCTCCAGGAGACGGGCTCAAAGCGGCCGGAACCGCGCGGCCCCGCCCGCAAAAGCGGAGTTTTGATCCGGTCGGGATGATACAGGTATTGACGGTGGGCCGCCCCCTTGGCGCACAGGGAACCCCGGTTGAAAGGGTGTTCTTCGCTGCCTTCGACCTTGATCACCCGGCCGTCCCGAACGAAGACGTCCAGCCCGCACTGGGTCGCCGGGTCGCAGATGGCGCAGATTGACTTTTTTATTTCAATGCCTGTGTCCGGCCCGGGGATTTTGGCTTTCAACCTTCGGGCCGATATATCCGCTCCAGCCGTGGTCACTGGTAAAAACCGTGGTCAAATATGGCCGCTTCAATGGCTTCCAGATTTTCATGGGGCGTGCCGGGGGCGATTTCGCAGGCGGGCATCAGCACATAGCCGCCGGGATGCCGCTTGCCGGCTAAAAGGCAGTTTTTGACCGTCTCATAAACCTCTTCCGGAGAACCGGACTGAAGCGTCGCATTGGAGATGTTGCCGGCCAGAATGTAGCGCTCGCCCAGGGTCCGGCCGGTTTTTTCCAGATCCATTTCATGCCCGATGGAGAACATGACGCGATCCGGCAAATCCATATCCAGCCAGTATTTCAGATTGGCGGTATGGTCGCCGCAAAGGTGAACCAGAATCCGCCTCACCCCGGCGGCCAGGTAAAAATCAAAAAGCTCCCGGATATAGGGCAGACAGAATTTTTCAAACAGGGCCGGCGAGATCAGTTGATTTGATTCGGCCGGGTGAGGGCTGAATAAAGAGCAATTCTCCGGGCCGTATTCATCCATGGTAATGGCCGCCACTTTTTTTATCAATTCCGTGCCTTTGCGTTGCATAGCGTGAACCGCTTCCGGCTCGCGCAGCATCCAGCGCATGAATCTGGCGCTGCCCACCGCCCCGGCGCTCATATGGGTAGGCGAAGCCTCGGCGAGGGGAACCGGCAGCCCTTCCCGTCGGCACATGCGCTGAAAGCGATAGAGGCGGGGAAACATTCCGGCGGTCATAGGATCCGGGTCGGGCCAGTTCATGGCCTCCTCCGGGGTATTTACGACCGGGTTGACCGAGCGCGGCGCGGGCTCAAGATCGCTGTAGGGCCATTTGATTTCCCCGCCGAATTCCCAGGCCCCCCGGTCAGCCCAGCCATAGGCCCGCGAGACGTCCATCCAGGGAAACAATTCGCCGAAATACACCGAAGCCTGATAGGCGACTTCCGGATAACAATAGTAATCGCCCCGGCTCACGCCATAATAGCGGGAAGAAAGGCCGGCGGCCGAGAGGGCGAAGGGGACCCGGTCGATGGGCGTTCTCTGGATCAGGCCCTTCATTCGCTCCTGACGGGATAAACGGTCTTTGTCTTTCAGTTTTTTGAGCATGGACAACTCTCTGCAGGTCCGTCCCGGCCGGCCCCGGCCTTTGACGGTTCGTTATAGGTCATTCGCCATGACAGCAATAAAGAATATCTATAATTATCTTTCAGATATATCACAACAGACGAAACGATGTCAATTAATTCATTCGATTTGCCTTGCGGCAATTCAATGTATCTTTATTGACTCGAAGGCCGATTTTTGGTATTCTTTGCAAAATTCGGCAATAACTGCCGCCATCAAGAGACGAGGGTAGAATTATGAGCGACGCGCAGTATTTGGAAGAGGTCAGAGGCTTTGCCGTCATGTCCTTCGGCGACAAGCTGAACCGGGCTATGGATTTGGTCAAAAGCCGCGGGCTATCGATTTTTTTAGTGGCTCTGGCTGTCGGCGGGGGCATGCTGGTTTTTATGCTTCTAGGCGGCTTGATTATGGGGCTGCTGGGATTGCCGGCCTTTATATCCAGGGGCGGTTCAGCCGTCTCCGCCGCCTCCGCGATTCTGCTCGTGCTGTTCGCCTTCGTTTTTTATTTTGCCTTGATCTTCCTGGGCAATATTCTGACCGTCGGCGTCTTTTCCCTTCTTTTGCGCTATGTTCACGAAGACAGCCCGGACAACGTGGCCGCCGTTGTTCTGGCCCCTTTGCGTCGCCTGACTTCGATTGGTCTGCCGCTGGTGGCCTGGGTGGTCGTCTTTTTCGTGACCTTGTTGATTGTGGCGCTGTTTTCCCTGATTCCTTTTGTGGGCATTCTAATCAATTTAGCCGGTTCGTTTTTTTTAAACATCTGGAATGTTTGCGTGCTGTTTTACCTGGCCGACAAAGAAGAGGTCGGCGTGGCGGAGATTCTGACGGAGCCGCTCCGTATTTTTATGGGCGACTTCCTTAACTGGCTGCTGGCTTCCGCCGCCATGTTCATTATGATTTTTCCCGGCGCTATTGTGCTGGTCCTGATTTTCTACATATTAGGCTCCGGCGCCGGGGGCTTAGTCGTCGGCGGCCTTTTTGGCCTGATCTACTTCGTCTTATTCTATCTTTTCGCCGGTTGCTTTACGGCTTATGTCTATCGCCAATCCAGCGCGCGCCTTCTGGCCAAGCGCGCCGCAACCGTCTTTTAGGCTTCAGCCTGAAAAATTTAAGGGCCGCATTAAAAAACCCGTCCTGGCTTAGGGCGGGTTTTTTGGCGAGATATTTTCGCAATTGACGGATTCGCGGCTGTCAATAGTCGCTGCGGCGCGGCCGACGATCGCCGCCGCCGCTGGGGCGGTCTTCACGGCCCCGGGCTTCGTTGATGCGGAGGCTGCGGCCGCCGAGTTCAGTGCCGTTTAAGGCCTCTATGGCCGTCAAGGCCGGCTCGTCATCCATTTCCACGAAACCAAAGCCGCGCGGCCGGCCGGTTTCACGGTCGTTGATAAGATTGACCGAATGCACGGAACCGTAAGCCCCGAACATTTCGCCGACGTCGGAAGAGGTTGAGCTGAAGGGCAGATTTCCAACATAAATCGTTTTCACCATGAGATACATCTCCGTCGCGCAATTATCGCCCGCCGCTTGTGGGGGCGTCCTAGATTTCGGTCAAACCGAAAGGGTCTAGTGGACTGTGCGGCTAATTCCGTCCCTCACAGCAGGGCCGAAATTAACCTCCGGAAATTTTCTTGAAATATAATTTTCAAGAAAATTATATAGTTGCACTGTCGGCCAAGCGCTCTCGCGCTGGGCTAGCGTCCTGTGCGGTTAGAAGGAACTAACCGGGCTCGGCGGTTTCGCCTCGCCTTGTTCTTAAAATGCATCAGCTGCAGCTAATGACGACTGTAAACATAATTATTTTGTCATTTGGACACAACTATTAAACGCGTGGAAGAACGCGGTAATGTTTCAACTAAAACTGCCGGTGAAAAAGGCTTGATGCTGGCTTTGAAAAGAAGCGGAGAATTCAAAAGTCGTCTGCCTGTCGAAAAGAGCTGAACCAGAGATTAGCGGCCTTGACCGTTAAACGCAACGAAACCAACCGTAGCTAAAAGCATGAAATAATCTATCAGACTTTTACCAGTCAATAAGGTAACACTTTTTACAAAAAATAGCAAGCTAAAAAACAAGAGTGACAAGTAATATACTTTTTAACTAACATAATAAGTATATTACTTATTAACATAGCTATCGAGGCTTTTCAAGAAACGTCAATCGCCGCTATCTCTGTGTTTTTTCGCAGTTTTAAGCTTGCCAGGCAGAACTGTTTATGATATAGTTAAATAAAATGTTATTTAAGGAGATGTACCTATGAACCCTTGTCTATGTGAAGAGCATAATAACAAAGAACTGGAAAACACGTCCGCCTGCTTCGATCGCTCCTGGATGTTTACTGGCATGACCGCCGCCGAAGAGGAAGCCCTGGCCTCAAATGTCGTCAGCGCCCGGTACCGGCCGGGACAAATGATATTCCGGCAGGGCGAACCGGCGCAAAATGTATTTTTGATACGTTCAGGCCGGGTTCGCCTGGGCAAAGCCATGGATGACGGCACAGAGGTCACCCTTGATATTCGCCGGCCGGGCGATTATATGGGCGAGTATGTTTTGGACGCTGATCTCAAGTTTCCGGTCAGCGCCT
Organism: Candidatus Adiutrix sp.; assembly: GCA_031273445.1. Taxonomy (GTDB): domain Bacteria; phylum Desulfobacterota; class Desulfarculia; order Adiutricales; family Adiutricaceae; genus Adiutrix. The sequence continues at coordinate 6,504 of JAISRV010000355.1, forward strand.
GGTGTATGGATGAGGTTATAGTCTGCGGCTTTACCCGGGAACAGTTTGAGCGCCTGGTGATGGAAATGCCGGCTATAGGTCTTGCGGTCATCAAAAATCTGGCCAGGCGGGTGCTTAGCCTGGGCCAGCGAGTCGACGCGCTCTCGCAGATGCGCTTGGAAGACAAAGTGCATGGGGTTCTGGTTCAGGCGGCCAGGGAACATGGAGAAAAGGAGGGCGACGGTTACGTTGTCCGGCTGGGATTGACCCATGCGGAACTGGGCTTCCTGGTGGGGGCTCACCGGGTGAGCGTCACCAGGGCGATGAAGAAATTGAAAAACTCCGGCAGAATTATTCAAAAAGACAGAACTTTTATTGTTAATGGCTCTTAATTTATATAAAGCGCCATGATTTTAATCGTTTAAAGAAACGTCGCCATTGCGGCGTTTCTTTTGTTCCGGCTTCCTGGCGGCAATTATGTCCCAGGGGCGGTTCGCTTGCGGCCGGACGCGCGGCCGGCGCTCGGTTGCCCTAAAAGTTCGCCGGCGGCGGCGCTTGACACGTTTGCGGCGTAATATATAATAATGGAATATGCTCACTGAATCAGGCCGCAGGGCCAAGGACTGTTCCAGACCGTCAAGACAAGCGTGCGTCGTATGGCCAAAGAACTGATCGCCTTTTTAAATTTTAAATTTGAACAGAAGATGGTTCAAATAAAGTCCGTCAGCGGCGACAGCGTCGCCCAGGTGTCGCGCTTTGTCATAAACTGGCGGGAATATCAGGATGTTCTTGAGGCTATGGGCCTAAAGGCAAGTCTGGAAGACCGGCCGCTTTTCCAGAGATATATCAGCCATAAACCTGATGAGGACTTTTTTAAAGACCTGGTCGCTTTTCAGGCTGAATTGAAGTCCTTATTGGCCCGGGTCGCGCAGGAGCGGACGATGCCCGCTTCCTTCTGGAAGCGCGTATTTCGGGACACCAATGGTTTACCGATGATCGTCGAGCCGGACTCCGACGGCGACCTGTCGCCTAAAAAATTGGCGGCAATGCGCTTTAATTATGTTTTCAGCGCCGATAGCTACCGTCTTTTTATCCTGGCCGAGGTTCGTGGCCTCATAATAAACAAACGCATTTTTGACTTGACGCTCAGCGCGGAAGGCTTTTTCGACCTGCCGGATTTTGAGCCGACCCCTCGGGGCAAGCCGGCGGCGGCCTTGTCGCCGGCAGAAAAACCCGAGGCGCCGCCTGTCGCCGCAGCCGAAAATTTGCCGGCGGCCCTGGCCGTTGCGTCCGGCTCTCCGGCCAGCGTTGCGGAAGAGGCCCAGGCCGGCGCGACCGCCGCCGTGATAACGGCGGCGGTCGCGGAGGAATCCAAAGTCGCTGAAGTTTCCTTAGTTTCGATGCGGGAGAGGGCCGAGCCGGAGGAAGATGAAGACTTCCAGCCGGGCGAGGCTCTTGACCCCGATACCCGGGAATATGCGGAAGCCGCTCCGCAATCGGCCCGGGAATTTGTTTTTGTAGGCTTATCGGTTGACGCCGCCGGAAATGACGAAGCCCCGGCGCCCTTAGGCGACGGCGTCTCCGGGGCGGGCTCCGTTTCTTTCGCGCCCGGGGGCGCGACATCCGACGGCGCCCGGGAAGAAACTTCCGCCCGCGAATTTGTGGCGGACAGGGTCGCTCGCGGCGACGAAGGCGAGGGGCTTTCCTTTATGTTCCAACCCTGGCGGACGACAGGCGCGATTGAGGCCGAACCTGACATATCCTTTGAGCCGGTCGCCCCGGGGGTTTATGCCTTCAAGCCGGGCATGAATTTTTCCAGCGCGTCGCCGGCCCCGGAAGCGGCTGAAGGCGAAGAGCCGTTGCCGTTGACCCATCGACTTGACGCGACTGGAGGCCCCGCGCCGGAGATTCCGCAAGCGGCTGAAGAAAAGCGGGCTGTAAGCTCGCCCGGCCCCGCGCCGGCCGAAGAAGAGATCCCGTTCGCCACGGTTTCCATAAAAAAGCCATTGAAAAACAAGCTGCCGCTTGAGCCGCGCATCGCCACCCTGGAACAGCGTAAAAAACGCAAGGGCGCGGCGAAAGGCAAGACCGCGGCGCCTGACAAGGGCGCGGCGAAAGGCCAAGTCGCGACTGTGGATAAGGACCAGGCGAACGATGAAGCCCCGGTTCTCAGCCGACGATTTTTTGACTTTTAGTCCGGCCGGGGCGGGGCCGGGCGGCGGCAAAGAGGCCGGAGCGACAGTCTTCAATGTGATTTCGGGCTTTGACGAAATCACGCTTGATATGCTTATCCGGAGAGTCAATAGCCTGATGCTGCTTTAGGGCATCAGGTTCGAGAGGGAATTTCGGCTATGGACAGGAACACGGCTTTAGTTAAGTTGCAGGCTAAAAGCATGGGCCTGGGGGTGATTCTGACCCTTGTGTTCAGCAGCTTAGGCATGTTTTATCTAGGCATATGGCAGGGCCTGATCGCCCTATTTTTTGAAGCCATGCTGGCGGTATTAGTCTTTTTTTCCGCCGGACTTCTGGCTTTTCTCTTCGTGCCTTTCCATATAATTTGCGTTATAATCACCGTAGTGTCGATAAATAACCACAACCAGCGGCTCATCCGCTCGCTGCACTGACCCGGGCGAAAGAGCGGCTGCGGCCGGCCTCGCCAAGCCCCAGATCACATATGAGAAAGTCGGCCCGATAGGGCTGACGGAGCGAAGCGACTGGCCCCAGAGGCCAACCAACTGCCCGCCAAGCAAAAATCGCGCTTTTTGCTTGGCGAGAGCCGGCCCCGCCAAGCCCTCGGACCACATATGAGAAAGCTTGATTGACAATTATCTTGAGGCTGATTATCATGAAAGCATATGGTGATGCGTATCTTCCACGCCTGAAGGCGCGGGGGCGTTTTCATCAGGAAAATCATTTATGCTTATATACGACCTAGTCTGCTCCCAGGGCCACCATTTTGAAGGATGGTTCAAAGACCTGCGGGATCTTGACGACCAACTGAAAAAGAAACGGCTGACCTGCCCCGTCTGCGGAGATGAAAGCATCAGCCGCCGCCCTTCGACTTTCGGTCTGGTGAAGAACGGAACTGCTGAAGTCTCCGCCCCTCTTCCGGCCCAGGTTCTCGCGGGGCCGTCTTTTAATCGTGAACAGGCGCGCGAGCTGTTTCAGCAGTGGGAAGCGCTTTCCCGCAAATTGGAAAAAGATTTCGACGATGTGGGGGTTAAATTTACGGAAGAGGCTTTGAAAATGCATTATGGCGCTGCCGCCCGACGCAATATTCGCGGCGTTTCCACCGAGGCTCAGGAGGGGATGTTGAAAAAAGAAGGCGTCGATTTTTATAAATTTCCAATTTTAATCCGGAAAAATCAGACGTCGACGAAAAAGAACTGATAAGATTTAAGTAAGGCAAGGATTCCGACCGTGGCGACCCCTGAGCGGCTCCAGAAAAACAGTGAAAAAAATGACGACCTGGAAAAGGCCACGAAATATCTCCTGGAATCATTAATGGATATTTTAACCGCGGGCGGCCCTGCTTTCAGCCCGGCCTTAAATGAACTGAAGGCTCTTTTGACTTCAAGCCCGCTGTTGGAAGCCGAAAATTTCAAAAGACGCGCCTACAACCTGGCCAAAACGGCCGGGGATTTGGCCTCCGCCGCCAAGGGCTCCGTTGAGGTCAAGGACGGGGCGCCGCCGCCGGCCGGCGGCGTGAAAGCCAAAGACGGGTTCAGAGGCGGCGCTCCCGAGATTCGCAAGGGAGCGCCCCAGGCGCCGCTGGCCAAAATATGCGCGGCCATGGTCGGGCACGTCGTCTCCATCCGCCCCAATCATTATGAAGCCGAATCGAAAACGCTTCTTAACATGATCACGGCCGGCCGGCCGTTGGACGAGATTTTGCGCGCTCTGCTGGAACTCGTCAAACGGCTGCGCGACGATCTTCTGGAAGAGCGATCCAAAGCGTTCAAGCATATCGGCGATGTTCTCAAGGCCCTGGAAGAGACGGAAAATGATTTCGTCAGTTCCCTTGAGGCCAGCCGGTCTTATCTTTCCGACAG